>JAUNTE010000266.1 GCA_030538855.1 Oscillospiraceae bacterium | reverse complement strand
CACCACCTTGCCCTTGTACTGCATGCCGTCGCAGGTGGCGCAGTAGGCCACGCCTTTGCCCCGCAGCTCTTGCTCATGGGGCAGGCCAAGTTCTCTGGGCGACGCGCCTGTGGCGAGGATGACGGTTTTGGCCCGATAGGTCCCGGTATCGGCCGTCAGCACTTTCGGCGTGCTTTTTAAATCGGCCGCGGTGACGTTGGTGAAAACGGTCTCTACGCCGAAACGCTCGGCCCCGGCTTTCATTTTTTCGCCTAATTCAAAGCCGTCTACGCCGTCTTCAAATCCGGGATAGTTTTCAACGTTGCTGGTGGTGGCCATCTGGCCGCCGGGCGAGAGCTTTTCAAGTACGACGGCCGACAAACCCGCCCGGGCACAATATAAAGCCGCGGTATAGCCGCCGGGGCCGCCTCCTAAAATAGCTGCGTCATAAAGTTGTTGTTCCATAGCGGTTCCTCTCTTTCTGCTGCGTAACGGCACACAGTACAGGGGCGTGCGGGGCAGCGCTTTTATAAAAATAAAACGGGTATAAATGGATATACAGGGCGCGGACGGTGACGGGCCGTTTTATATAACGGCTTTATAAAACGTTTTTGTCTTTCAGCCAGTCTTCGATCTGCGCTTTGGAAGCCGGTGCGATCAGCGGTTCACCCGCTTTGCCGTTTTGAAACAGAAACAGAGAGGGGATGGTCATGACTTCAAACTGCTCGGCCAGGCCGGGTTCTTCGTCGATATTGATTTTTCCTACCGAGAGACGGCCCTGCTGCTCGCCTGCAAGGGCGTCAATGGCCGGAGAGATACGGCGACAATAGCCGCACCAGGGCGCCCAGAAATCAACAAGTACCGGCTCGCGCGCCTCAACAACGGCGCTTTGAAAATTTTCTTTTGTCAGATGGATCACAGACATTTCTTTTTCCTCCTGTCATAAGCGAATAATAGATTAAATAAAAACGGAACCTGGACGGCGCGGCTTATAAAGAAAATGAAAAACGCACCGCCAAAACTGAAATATTGTCAATTACAGTTTATACTGTAATTATATGAGTTGCAGTTTGAAATGTCAAGCGTTTTGAAAATAATTTTTTGCGGCGGCAAAAAATAGAGGCGGCAAAAAATAAGTGCCTATGGAAAACGTTTTGTAAAAAACTGCAAAATAAAAGACGCTATGCTATACTTTTACCGATAGTATCTTTTTTATGCGGTTTTCAGGAGACGGCGCAGAGAAAATGTGGCCTTCAGGCAAGACGAAAAGGAGTGGGAAAATGAGAGTTCAGATCGCGGATATGGATTTGGAACAGATCCATCTGTCGGGGCAGTGCTTTCGATGGGAACGGCTGGGCGAAGGGCGGTACCGGATACCCGCGTTTGGCCGCAGCCTTGTGGCGGAGCAGCGCGACGGCTTTTTTGAATTTTCATGCAGCGCGCGTGAATTTGACGAGGTATGGCGCTTTTATTTTGATCTTGACCGTGATTACGGAGCCATAAAAAGACAAATCGACCCGAAAGACCTTTATTTAAACAAAGCGGCGGCCTTTGGCGGAGGGGTACGGGTGCTGCGGCAGGAACTGTGGGAGGTCGTTTTCAGCTTTATTATCAGCCAAAACAATCATATTCCACGTATCCGGCAAAATATCAATACCCTTTGCGCGTGGTTTGGGGGCGGGCTGCCTTCTCCGGCGGCGCTGGCATGTGAAAAGCCTGAGACTTTGAGAAAGCTGGGGCTGGGTTACAGGGCGGAATATTTGTGCGCAGCGGGCGGCTTTTTTTCAGATGCTTCTTATCTGTCGGCGTTAAAAGAGCTGCCTTATCCGCAGTCGAAAGAAGCCCTGCAAAGGATAAAGGGGATCGGGCCCAAGGTGGCGGACTGCATCTGTTTGTTCGGGCTGCATCAGGTAGAGGGCTTTCCGCTGGACACCCATATCAAAAGGATATTGCGGGAGGAATATCCCAAAGGGTTTCCGTTTGAACGCTATCAGGGCTATGCGGGTATTTTGCAGCAATATATGTTTTATTATGATCTTTTCGGCAAAAAAGAACCGCGCTGATTTTTACGCCCCTGTCCGCGGAGGCCCTGCGCTTCTAAGGGGTTGAAAAAATGCATAAAATAAAGGCGGAAGGGCGGTGTTGGATATGGAGGAATTTCAGGAATTGGTGAAACCGGAACTATTGATTTTGGTGCCGGTTTTAAGCTTTTTAGGCGCTGCGGTAAAGAGAACGGGCTTTTTTCCGGCAAAGTTTATTCCGCTGACGCTGGGGGCGGCCGGGGTGCTGTTTGCGGTCGTATATGTGTTTGGCACCTGCGGTGTTGAGAACGGGTCATATGCGTCGGCGCTGTTTACGGCGGTGACGCAGGGGTTGCTGTGCGCCTCCATGAGCGTATATTTTCATCAAATCGTGAAACAAAAAAGTAAAAAGGAATAAATACGGCAATATTGCGGTTTTTATATTGCCTTTTTATAAAAAAAAGGTATAATGAAGGCAGGAAAACAAAGGCTGAGAAAGGAAGTGGGTAAAATGGATGTGGGCGCGATTGCTTCAGCCAGTGTGGATATGCATATCAACCAGACGATGAACCAGGTATCTATTTCAATGCTGAAAAAAACCATGGATATGGCCGAGCTGGAAAATGAGGCGTTGATCGAGAGCCTCAACCAGGCGAACCCGGCTTCATTTGGACAGCTGCTTGATACTTACGCATAAAAAACGAGAGGGAGAAAAGAACAGATGGAACCTTATTATAATGAAAACGGATATTTTGAGGCCGAGATAGAGGAAAAAGAACCTTTGCCCACCTATATGGCTAAAACCTTTGGCTGGATGTGCCTTGGGCTGCTGACGACGTTTGCGGTGGCGATTGCCATGTGCGCCGGTTATATAAACTTTATGCTGCCGTCCTTTTTTTACAGCGGCGCGTTTCCTTTTATTATTCTGATTGCCGAAGTTGTGGTGGTGATCGCCCTTTCTGCACGGATGCAGAAGATGTCGCCCAACGCCGTCCGCGTGATGTTCTTTTTATACGCGGCGCTTAACGGCGTGACGTTTTCTGTTATTTTTCTCGCCTACAATGTGATGACGCTGGTGCTGGTATTCGGTATGACGATGCTGTATTTTGGCGGTATGGCGCTGTATGGCTATCTTACAAAGACGGATCTGACCAAATTTGGCCCGCTTTTGTTTGGGGGCGTGCTGGTGTTAGGCGTGTTCTGGCTGCTTTCGATGTTTCTGAACCTCAGCGGGATGGAGACCATCATGTGCATTATAGGCGTTGTGATCTTTATG
>JAUNTE010000265.1 GCA_030538855.1 Oscillospiraceae bacterium | reverse complement strand
GATATAAAAAGCCAGTCAGGAAATATTGCAGATAATTTGTGGGGGTTTCAAGGTTGAGGGCATACTGCTCCTCTAACATTTCAGCGGGCAGCTCACCAAAATATTCCGACATAAACGCTGCGTACTGGGCTTTGTCCCAACCCTCATAGTGGATACCGATATCGGACAGGGCGATGAGGACATTGGTAAGCTGCTCATAGATATCATTAAATTCCAAAAGCGCTCGGTCGTCAGAGGGAAGATAGGCGATGCTGTTATGTTCCACATAGGTGGCCCACCCCTCGCTGTAGCCGTTGTAGCCAATGAGATAGCGCACAGCGGGCAGCTGTAGAGAACGGAAATACACATGCTGGTACATATGGCCGGGGTAGCCTTCATGAGAGAGGGTGGTGAAGAGAGAGGGGTCGAACTCTCCGTTGAGGTAGATCGCTTCAGGAGAATCCTGCGGCGCATCGATACGGCTGGAGAGATAGGCTGCGGGAGAAAAATTGTCCTTCATCGATTCCGCCACCTGCTTTACCTCATAGTGCAGTTCAGGCAGGGGGGGATAATCAGCTTTGCAGGCTTCTTTGAGATGCTCCAACACCTCCTCAGCGCTGGAGAAATCACCGTAATCGAAGGTGATGGCGCCGCCGGATAAAAGCAGCTCGATACGGTCCGGCTGCTGCTGATAGAGTTTGAAAACCGCAACCTGCGCGCGGGAGAGCAGCTCCTGATATTTGTTCTCAAGATATTCTTTTACTTCGGGCACCGTCATATCCACCCCGGTGCTTTGCTGCAAAAGCGCCTCATAATATTCCTGCCCGCCCGGCTGAGAGGCCAGCCCCAGATCGCTGTCGGGCGCCTCAATAAGAGAAAGGGCTTCACCAAGGCCGCGGTAGGCTTCGCACAGGTCCTCGTTGATGAGTTTTGCGCATTTTTCTTTCGCTGCGTCTTTTTCAGCGTCAGAGAGAAAATCTGCCGCGTCGATTTTCTGCTCGGTGGATTCGATCAAAAAGGTCACGTCGCCGTCGGCAAAAGCGGCGCACTGTTCTATCACTTTATCCAAAATAGAGCGGCTCATACCGGTATCGTGCTCTTGACGTTCCTGCTCCATAGCGGCATAATTTGAAAAGGCGTCGCCGCAGGTTTCTAAAACATGATAATAGCTGTCAAGATCATGCTGGTTTTCAATATGAAATTCATTCAGCAGCAGAGGCAGCTGCGCCTGAAAGCCGATAAAGCTGCCAAGATAGTTGTTGTCGAGATAGAAAAAATCTTCAAGAAGAAGCTGACGCTGTAAATAATCCTGCAATATAGATAATGTCAGCTGTGAGGATTCATCCAGTTTGGCGGCGTCAAACCCGTTCAGTTCGTCAAGCAGCTCTCTTGTGGCCTGCATGCCTTCGTCCCAGCCCTGTTTGTCGGTATAGGGCAGTTCAAGAAGCGCTTCTTCAATGCCGAAATCGGCAGGGCGGTAAAACAAATAGTTTACATCCAAACTTTGCGGAGAGATAAATTCAGCGGGCAAAGTATCTAAATAAGCGTCAAAACGCTGCTGTTCAGATTGGCCGCCGTCGTCTGCTACACAGGCCGAAAGGTTTAAAAGTAAAGCCGCCGCCGCTGTAAAACCCGCCACACGTGTTAAAAATTTTTTTGAGAAAAATTTCAATCCTTACACCCCCGCACAAAAACTTGATCGCTTATAAAACCAGTATACCATAGAGAACGGAAAAATGGCAACTTTGCCGTTTTTGAAGAAAGAGAAAAAATTATTTGAAAAACGTTTAATCCAGCGGGGAAACGGGGAAAATAACTTGACACATAAGCATTGAATTGATATAATAAATTGCTGTGTTTAAACGCGGCGATCCTTGCCCCGCAAGGGGCCATATGTCCAAAAGGAGGTGCAATTTAATGGTAAAGTACGAAACGATGATGATCCTGTCTAACAAGCTTGACGAAGAGGCTACAAAGGCGCTGATCGAAAAGTTTAAAGCGCTGATCGAAGCGAACGGCAAACTCTTATCTGTAGAAGAGTGGGGCAAGCGTAAGCTGGCTTACGAGATCGCGGATGAGAGCGAAGGCTACTATGTTCTTATGAACTTCGAGTGCGAACCCGCTTTCCCCGCTGAGCTGGACCGTGTGTACAAAATCACCGACGGTGTGCTGCGTACCCTGATTATAGCTTGCGAAGAGGAAAAGTAAGGAGGAGCTTTCATGCTGAATGTTGCTGTATTACAAGGCCGGTTAACGGCTGACCCCGAACTGCGCCAGACGCCGCAGGGTATTTCTGTCTGCCGGTTTAGCATTGCTGTAGACCGCAGCTATTCAAAAAGCGGCGCAGAGAAACAGACCGATTTTATCGATATTACGGTTTGGAGACAGACCGCTGAGTTTGTCTGCAAATACTTCCAGAAGGGCAGCGCCGTTTTGGTAGAGGGCCGTATTCAAACCGGCTCTTACGTAGATAAAGAGACGGGCAAAAACCGCCGTACCTTTGAGGTGGTGGCGAATAATGTCCATTTCGGTGAGAGTAAATCTGCTTCGCAGAATAAGGGCGGCGCCCCGTATGCACGTTCAGCGGCTGAAGCTCCCGCAGCCTTCTCAGCCGGGGCCGCGGAGGATTTCGCGGTGATCGACGAAGGCGACGAAGATCTGCCATTCTAAAACTTTGATAAGGAGGAAACTCTCATGGCTTTTGATAGAGAGAGACAGGATACCCGCGGCGGCCGTCCCCAGAGAAGAGGCCGCAAAAAGGTTTGCAGCTTTTGTGTAGACCGGGTCGATCATATCGATTATAAAGATGTTGCCCGTCTGCGTAAATATATCTCTGAGCGCGCCAAAATCATTCCCCGCCGTGTGACCGGCACCTGTGCCGTTCATCAGCGCGAATTGACGGCGGCCATCAAACGTGCGCGTCACGTTGCGCTGCTGCCCTTTATCAGCGAATAATGATACGGTAAAACATTTACCGCAGGATAAAATGAAAGGCCATCCGTTTGGGTGGCCTTTCTGCTTATATACCTTGAAAACAGCCCGCCTTAAAGTATGCTGAAAAAATAAAAGCCCCGCGCTTTCACCGACAGATGTGACGAGCATGGATTTTTGCAGCGACACCCCGGACAGTAATCATATGCTTTGGATCGGCCGGGACTGGGTCAGCTTTTAAGCGCAGCTTTCTGATGAATGAAGTCATATTGCTTGCGTCTGGTATATCATCATGACCCTCAACCTTTTTATAAAGCTGCTCTTTTGTGAATGTTTGCCCTTTGTATAAAAACAGGAAATACAGTAG
>JAUNTE010000264.1 GCA_030538855.1 Oscillospiraceae bacterium | reverse complement strand
CAAAATGTGAAAAAAATACTTTTTGCTGGATCGAGCACTATAACGAGACGGCGGATGTACTGAACCAGGCCGACCAGGCCCAGCGGCGTACAGGTTATGTGCGGGCGGACGGCCTGCCGCGCTTTTTTCAGTACCGGTGCGCGCATCTGGCCGAGGTTTGCGGCGCTTTGGCAAAAAGCCGCGCTTTAGAGCTGACGGCGGTGGCGGCGGAGGCGAAAACCGATCTGCTGCGCAGCGCCCTGAACGACCAATACAGCGCGGTGGCCGACTCACTGGAGCAGCTGGCCGACCAGGTGCTGCGGGAAGAGCGGCTGGACGCGGCGCGTACCCATAAGGTGACGGCCCTGTTTCGGGAGATGGAACTGCAGCCGCTGGAAGCCGCCGTCACCCGGGATACCGCCGGACGTTTTCAGGTGCGGGTGCGCACGCCGCGGGTGGTGCTGACGCAGGAGGAGGAGCGCGCGCTGGAGGAAGAGGTGAGCCATTGCTGCAGCCGGGTGCTGCGCCTGTCTGCCTGTGAAGGGCAGGGCAGCGCCACTTTGTTCATCTTTTTAGAGCAGGCCCTGCTGCGGCCGGTATACGCCCAAAGCGGCAGCGCCGCCAAAGAGGGGGTGTCGGCGGATGTGGCCGAGTATTTTTGCGATGAGAACGGACGGGCCCACATACTTTTATGTGATGGGATGGGTACGGGACGCAGCGCGGCGATAGACGGCAAAATGGCCGCTCTGCTCACCAGAAAGCTGCTGCTGGCCGGTTTTGGGTGCGACGCCGCGGCAAGGCTGGTAAACGTGGCTTTGCAGCTGAAGGGGCGCGAGGAGGGCGGCGCGGCCCTGGACGCCTTCAGCGTAGACCTGTATACGGGAAAAGGCGTTCTTTTTAAAGCCGGCGCCGCGCCTACCTTTATTTTGCATGAGCAGCAGGTAGAGGTGCTGGCGTCCGACAGCCTGCCCGTGGGTACGGCCAGCGGCGCAGAAGGCATTTTGACCGAGACGCAGCTTGCGCCGGGTGATATTGTGGTGCTGGTGAGCGACGGCGTACTGACGGCGGGAGAGAGCAGGGTAAAAGAAAAGCTGGCGCGTTTGGCGCAGTGCCCGGCTGAAAAGATCGCCCAGGAATTGGCGGCGTTTGCAAAAAACCAAAGCGTGCGTGCCGACGATATCACGGTAGCCGTACTGTGTCTGGGGGAACCGGATTAAAGCAAGAGCAGGGGAAATGAAAATACTAAAAGTATCTTTTGGCTTGATATAAACTTATTGTTTTGTGAAAAAGGGGCGTTTAGCCTTATATGCTGTAAAAAAGGCCCGTTTCAGCCTGGGCGTCAAAAAGTTTTGTCCGTTTTTTCCAGCGCCCCACGGGCAACGAAGGCCGCGGTGTTGAAAATCGGTGCGGCAGGCCCTGCTTTGTATAGAAAAGGGGGTGTTGACAAACCAAGCTTTGTAGAAAACGAGAACGCTTTTTTCGGCAGATAAAACAGAAACCGCAGGGAATACTGGATGTATCCCTGCGGATTTTTGTGAAATAGCTGGAATAAAACGTCGAAGCTTTTCAACGGGCGGCTTTGCCAACAGCCCCGAAAAGGCCCAAAGCCGCCCGCGGCGGGCTGCGCTGAAAAAAAGGGCCGTGCAAAAAAGCGGCGCGGCCAAGGTAAAAGAAAGACCGGGGCAAAAAACGGCGGCCCTTTGGCGGCCCAGACGCCGCTTTTGAGAAAATTTATGATGCAGACAGAAAACCCCCGGCGCAGTTTAAAAACTGCGCCGGGGGTTTTAACGGAAAAACGAAAGGAAGGAAAACCTGACAAACGCCTCAGCAGAAAAACGGCCCTGAAAAATTATGTACCCGGCATTTCGATCAGGCTGAGATATTTGTTTTGATATTGCTCTAAAAGATGGTTGTAATTGTCATACCGCCCGTTGTGCATATCGCGGCGCAGGGCGTGGGCGTCAAAATCTTCATCCGTATATTCGTTGCCGATGATACGGGCGGCCACGTTGCTGCAGTGGTCGCTGATACGCTCAAGATTGGTGAGCAGCTCTAAAAAGACGATGCCGCTTTCGATATTGCATTGATTCTTTTTCAAACGGGTGATATGCCGCGCCCGCAGCGCCTCGCAGATGCCGTCGATCGTCTCCTCAAGCGGCTCTACCTGACGGGCGGTAGCGGCGTCGTCATAGATAAACGCGCGTATCGTAAGGTCAAGCGTCTCACCGATGGCGCTGTCGAGAACGTGCAGCTCGCTTTTCGCCGTATCTGAAAAGACGATGCCTTTATCGTGCACCTCGCCGCTGCGGTCTACCACGTTGATAACATAATCGCCGATGCGCTCAAACTCGGTGACAAAATACAGCAGCTCTGAGACCGAGTGGCTTTCATGCTCGCTCAGTTCTTTGTCCGTCAGCCTTACAAGATAGTTGGTGACGCCCACCTCAAGGCGGTCGATGGTATCCTCGGTCTCAACGATGGTGCTGATACGGTCGGCGTCGTATTCAAACAGCAGGTCAACGGCGTGGGTAAAGTTTGCGCGGGAGCGGGTGGCCATGGCCTCTACCGCGCTTCTCGTCTGCTGTAAAGCAACCGCGGGGCTCTGCAGCAGGCGCTCGTCCAGCACAGGTACGTCGGCCACCGCGTCGGTCTCGCCGCTTTTATCCCGTATCGTCCACTCTGCCAAACGGGCAAGCACCTTGGTAAAGGGCAGGAACAAAAGCGTGACCAGCACGTTGAACAGGGTGTGAAAGTTGGCGATGTCGCCCCGGGTGATGGGTTGTCCCCAAACGCCGAAAAATGAAGAGAGGGGGTTGTCCCCAAAAAACGCGCCCCCCGGGGCAAACAGGGCCGCCCCCCCGTACAGCACGCCCAAAAAGACGCAGGTGCCGATAATGTTGAAGTAAAGATGGGCAAAGGCGCTGCGCTTGGCCCCTTTTGAGGCCCCGACCGAAGCGATCATCGGGGTGACGCAGGTGCCGATATTCTGCCCCAAAATAATGGGTATCGCCGTGGCCCAGGTGATGGCCCCGGTAGAGGTGAGCGCCTGTAAGATACCGATGGAGGCGGCGCTGCTTTGGATGACGCCGGTGACAAGAGCCCCCGCCAGCACCCCCAGCAGAGGATTTTGCAGGGTGGCGAACATCTCTTTGAACGCGGGAAGGTTCGCCAGGCCCGATACCGCCCCCTCCATGGCGAACATACCGGCAAATAAAATGCCAAAGCCCAGCAGCGTCTGGCCGACGTTGCGCAGTTTGGTATTTTTTAAAAAGACGAAAAGTACCGCGCCGATAATGGC
>JAUNTE010000263.1:2659-3279 GCA_030538855.1 Oscillospiraceae bacterium | reverse complement strand
CTGCGGGAGGAGTATTCGCACATGGGGCAGCGGGTGCTGCCCACCCGGGACATCCGGCTGGCCCGCCGTATGGTGCGGGACGCGAAGTTCAGGGGGCACAGCCTTGAAAAAACCATGCGGATGTGGCCTTCGGTGTGCGCGGCCGAGAACGAGAACATCCGGGTGTTCAAACGATATGCCGATTTTATCATGGACACCTCTTTCAGCTACGAGATATGTTGCCTGGCGCCTTATATCCGTGAGCTGGCGGACGACCTGCCGGATGAATCGCCCTGTCAGGAGAAGTACCAGTCGCTTTTACGCGAATTTGAGCAGTGCGAGCCCATTTCGGAAAAATATATCCCGAAAGGCTCTATGCTGCGTGAATTTATCGGTTGAGGAGGCCGCTGATGATGAACGAAAAATTTCAGTATGCTGTAAAACAGGTTTCGGCCGCGGCAAATAAAGCTGCCAAGGGTGCGGGACGCCTTGCGAAAAAAGGGCAGGAGGCGCTGGACCAGCGCGCGCTGCAGAAAGAGCTGGAGCAAGCCCAGCGCCTGCTGGGGTGCGCCGCCTACGAGGCGCTGCAGGTGGGCCGCCCGCTGGAGGGCCCCGCCGTGGAAAAATATATAAAAGAGATC
>JAUNTE010000263.1:0-2649 GCA_030538855.1 Oscillospiraceae bacterium | reverse complement strand
CGGGCGGCTGTCGGCGCAGCTGCAGCAGCTGCGTCCCGACCAGGAAAAAACCACTGTCTGTAAGAAATGTGGGGCGCGTATTCGCGAGGATGCCATGTTTTGTAGCGGCTGCGGGGCAAAATTGGGATGAACCCACCCTGAAAATATGGGCGATTCAGGGCGGAAAAAGCAGAAAATTGTAGATTGCTACAAAACTGACGAATGAATTTTAGCTGAAAAGGACAAGATGTGGGTAAAAGGAAAAAATGCCGGGCCCAAGCCGGTAAAAAACCGCAAAAACCCTTGCATTAGCCGTATTTTTAAGGTACAATCATACATTGGAAAGGTTGGAATTTATGATGGATTTCACCTTAAAAGCAGAATATACCATTGAAGATCTGCTCAAAATAATAGAGCTGCTGCGAGACCCGCAGAAGGGCTGTCCATGGGACAAAGTGCAGACGCATGAATCTATCCGGATGAACTTTATCGAAGAGACCTATGAGGTGGCGGACGCCATCGACCGGAAGGATATGGACGGGCTGTGCGAAGAATTGGGGGACGTGCTGCTGCAGGTGGCCCTGCATACTCAGATGGAGCGGGAGACCGGCACCTTTGATTTTGACCGCGTCTGCGATGGGATCTGCAAAAAGCTCATATACCGGCATCCGCATATTTTTGGCGAGGTACAGGCCGATACCGAGGAGCAGGTGCTGAACAACTGGGACAAGCTGAAAAAGAAAGAGAAAAACATCTCTACGGCTTCTGAAAATCTGCGCGCGGTACCTGCTGTTTTTCCGGCCCTGCTGCGCAGCAAAAAGGTACAGAAACGGGCTGATGAATACGGTTTTGCGTACCACAGTGTGCAGGACGCGCTGGCGGACCTTGAGAGCGAGGTGGCCGAGCTGAAGGAAGCGGCGGCTTCGGGGCTGAAGGCAAGGGAAGAATTGGGCGATGTTTTGTTTTCGGCGGTCAACGTGGGGCGGCTGCTCAAAATAGACAGTGAAGAGGCTTTGGCGGCCAGCTGTGAAAAGTTCATCGCGCGGGTAGAGGGCTGTGAAGCCGCCGCCGAAGGACAGAACAAAAAGCTGGAGGAATTGTCGGCCGAAGAACTGGACAAAGCCTGGAAACAGGTAAAAGAGGGTTCTGCAGGGGGTACCCTGTGAAACATAAATTAACAGGAATGTATTTGGAGGTATAACAAATGACAAAAGCTGAACTGATTGCAAAAGTTGCCGCTGACGCGGAGTTGACCAAGAAAGATGCCGATAAGGCCGTAGCCGCTGTGATCGATGCGATTACCGGCGCGCTGCAGGAGGGCGATAAGGTTGCTTTGGTTGGTTTTGGCACGTTTGAAGTGCGCACCCGTGCCGCCCGTACCGGCCGCAACCCCCGTACCGGCAAAGAAATCCCCATCCCCGCTGCCAAGACCCCTTCTTTTAAAGCCGGCAAGGCTCTGAAAGACGCCGTTGCGAAATAAGAATGAAAACGGTAAAAGAGCAGACGCCAGCAGCGTCTGCTCTTTTTGGATGAAGCAGGCCTGGCGGGCAGGTTTAGGCGGTGATGCGTCTGCGGCCAAAAGTTAAAACGGCGGCACAGTATGGATAGATAGACGGCGGAAAAACGCCGGCGGCCGCTGAAAGATGAAAACTTCAGGCTGCGGGGCAAAAGCGTTTTGGTATAGGAAGAGAGACGATCAGGAATAGACGGCGCCGCGGCTGAGAGAATAAAATTTGTTTTTTCCGCTGCGCGGCAGAACCGTGAGAGCGCGGCCTGATAATAAAAAGTACCCGTGCCCGCCGGTATCGCGCCTTGGCGCGGCGGGTGTTTACTGAGGGAGAGATAACCATGCGGATCGATAAATATTTAAAAGTGTCGCGGCTTATTAAACGCCGTACAGTGGCGAATGAGGTAGCCGACGCGGGCAGGATAGAAGTGAATGGACGGCCTGTAAAAGCAAGCTATGCCGTAAAGACGGGGGATGTTATCACGGTGGGTTTTGGGACGAAACCTATCAGCGTAAGGGTGCTTTCAACAGAAATGCCCACAGGGAAAGACGTGGCCCGGGAGATGTTTGAAATCATAGAGGGATAAAAGCCCTGCGGCAAAGCGGGAAAAGGCGCGCGGCTGAAAAGAGCTGGCGCGGCAAGACCGGCTGTGGTGCGGCGCATGGCATAGCGGGGTAAAAAGCTGTACCCGCCGTACCGTGGGCGGCTTCTTTAAAAGCGCAGCGCCTTCAGACATCCCGGGGCGGACATTTGAAAAAGCGTCTGCACAAAAACGCGGGCAGCCGAACGAAAAACCGAATGGTCCGATAAACGGGAAGACGGCCCATCTGGACACCAGGATACAGCGTATGGTAAAATAATCAGGCATCAATAAAACAGAAACGGAGGCGCAGGCGGAAGGGATGGAACAGCAGCAAATATTTCTGAATTATGCCAAAGCAGATAAAGAAGAGATGAAGGTGCTGGCGCGGGAACTTGAAAAATACGGTAACAGTGTCTCAGCCCTATCTAAAGATGAAAAAAATGAGCCGCTGCGCCAGATGCTGCAGGATATTGAAAACAGCCAGGCCATGCTCGCCTGTTTTTCAGAGGGCTTCAGTCAGCAGCCTTTGTGCCAAATTGCCCTGGGTATGGCTTATGCGCGGGGTGTACCTGTTTTAGG
>JAUNTE010000017.1:8752-17714 GCA_030538855.1 Oscillospiraceae bacterium | reverse complement strand
CAAATCCCGACCGATTCCGTGTGCAAAATATCCTGTTCGCGCATATAAAAGGGGCAAAGGTTTTTTATATAAAACCGCAAAAGCCTTTTTGCCGCTATAGAAAACCTTTATAAGCCCAGCTAACGCATAAGGACAGCCTTTACCCCTTTTGGATGTCAGCTCTCTCGGCGGTGTTTTTGCAAAGCAGTTTTTTATAGGTAAGATCGATACAAAAAGCGCCAAGGGGGGCGGTGATCAAAATAGATAACACGGCAACCGTAAGGACGATATTGCCGCAGGAGAGGCCCATCGCCAGCGGTACAGAGCCCACAGCGGCCTGCACCGTGGCTTTCGGGGTATAGGCAAGCATACAAAAAAACCGTTCTTTTCGGGTAAGCTTTGTTTTAAGCAGTGACAGAAAAACCCCAAGCATACGAAACAGCAGCACAAGAAAAATCAAAAGTACAGCCGCCGCCCCGGCTGAAAGGGCATATTTTAAATCGACTGTAGCCCCCACCAGAACAAACAGCATCAGTTCAGCGCCGACCCACAGCTTTGAAAATTTGACACTGAGCCGCGCCGCGGCCTCATACCGGCGGCGCTGCAGCAAGACGCCCATGCTCATGACGGCCAACAGGCCGGATACCGGAAAAATGCCTTTGAGGGTATTTTCCAGCGCCACCAATAAAAACGAAACGCTGAGAAGGATAAGCACTTTTACAGAATCCCGCATGTGCAGCTTTTGAAAAAGCCGCCCCAGCCCAAGGCCAGTTACCATACCCAGCAAAATGCCGCATATGATCGAAACCGGGACTTGAAAAAAACTGACCGCTGTAACGGCCCGCCCCTGCGCAAGGGCGGTGAACGAGGTAAACAGCACAAGGACGAAGACATCATCCACCGAGGCCCCCGCCATGATGAGTTGGGGGATACTCTTGTCCGTACCGTATCCCTTTTCCATCAAAAAAAGCATTTTGGGTACAATGACGGCGGGAGATACCGCGGCTACCACCGCCCCCATGACGGCGGCGTCCAAAACTGAAATGCCTAATAGACGGGGCGCGAGCAAAACCATGCCTGTGATCTCAAAACAGGCGGGGACGAAGCACATCAGCACAGCGGGCCGCCCCACCTTTTTAAGGTCCTGAATATTCAAATTCAGCCCCGCCCGCAGCAGAATGATGATGAGGGCCAGCTGCCGCAGCTCAGCCGAGATGGAGAGAATAGAGGGGTCGAGCAGATCAAGGGCATATGGCCCCAGGACGATGCCGGTCATCAGCATCCCCAATAAAGGCGGCAGCCTAAGCTTGCTGAACACCGAGCCAAATAAAAGGCCGCATAAAAAAATAAGCGCTAAACTGGTAAGCATGATGATTCCTCCTGAAAAAACAGATAAAAAACAGGTAAATAAAAAAAGCCAATGACCCTGCAACTGTGCAGAAGTCATCAGCTCAACAAGCGGTTTTGGCAAAAAGCCAGGGGAGAACTTCATTCCCGGTTATTTATAAAAAGCGGCGCGGCAAAACGATTCGTTTTGTGCCCCCGTTGTATCAAAAAATGCAGACCCAGGGCCATGATTTAGCGGCCCTTTGTTGGGGACGTGAAGGCGCAAAGGCCTAAAAAGAGCTGGCCGCCCGTGGGACAGCCCTCTTCCCCGCTGTTTTATTATATAAGTGAAGAGGGGTGACTGTCAATCATAAAAGCGCGGTTTTCTCCGGTTCGTTTGGCTTATGCCAAACTAAAAGGGCGCTTTTATATACGAGAAGAGTATGCAAAACAGCTGCACCCGGCGGCTTGCTGTATTTTGCCCCCTGCCCCGCGCGTAAAATGATAAACACGGACGAAAAAACGCCGGATAAAACAAAAGAAAAACTGAGACCCCGTAAACCTGATAAAAGCTTAAAAAACAGTGAAAAAACAGCCTGAGATGCCGCCGCCCTTTACCGGCACGGCTATTAGCTGGTGAAAGAAACGTTGACGGTCAAAGTAAAAGCGCTTATACTGTTTAAAACAGGGCCGCCAATAGAGACAAATACTGGGCAAAAGCGGCGCCGGGGGGTATCTGGTGGGGCTTTTATTGCTGGCAGCTTTTTTTTTCATACGGTTTTGGGTGTTGGCCCAGCTTGATCAGGAGGCCGTAAAACGCGCCGCTTATTTTGCGCCTTTGCAAGGCGTAGAAAAAGGGGCTTATTGGGTCTATCAGCTTTCAAATACCGTTCTGCTGGTTTGCATTGGCGTTTTTCCCTTACGCTGGCTTCCTCTTTGGATTTTTTGTACCGGGCTGTTTGTCTCTCTGGCCGGTTTGGCAATGCTGCTTTGGGCGGTTTTCAGTTTTGCCGCGCCCGCTGAAAACGGCATCAGGCAAACCGGTATCTATCGATTATCCCGTAATCCGATGTATCTTGCTTATTTTATATTCTTTCTTGGGTGCGCGATACTGGCGCAGTCGCTGATTTTACTGATTTTGTTACTGGTCTTTCAAATCGCCTCACATTTTATCATCCTTTCTGAAGAGCGGTGGTGTACCGAAAAGTTTGGAGAAGCGTACCGGCAATATATGAAAAAAGTGCGCCGGTATCTTTAAAAGGGCCAAAAGCGCCCTTTACAGCAAAAGAGAATTTTGACGGGGCAGCGTTTGGCAGGGCTTTTTTATAAAAAAGGCGTCTATGGTTGCCTGAGCCGTTGATAGGTTACTTTTGTGGATATCCGGCCCCGGCGGCCTTAAGGCCCGCGAGATACCGGGCGCGCTTTCAAGGGCCGTTTTAAGGGTATAGACATTGCTGTATATTTAAAAAACACGGCGGTAGGCTAATACTAAAAACGCAGTGTAACGTGGCGGTTTTTATCTGTTTATTCGATCGTATCTTGTTTTTCATAAGTTTGTGTGATAGACGTACTGAAATTATCATGAAAGTTATAAAAAGATACCATGGATAGGATAGCCAGAAGAATGTTGAATACGACCACGCCTATAATAATACCTGCAACTACTTTCCATATCATACGTGATCGTTTATTTTTTATTGCAAGTTGCTCATTGATTCTGGCAAGTTGTTGTGATATGGTATTTTGCTCTGTTTCCTGCTCTGCTGGCCGATCGTTTGCCCCTAAAAGTTCACTTGTGCTCACTTCAAAAAAATCAGCTATTTTTATAAGCATTTCGGCATCGGGGACAGAGATTCCCTTTTCCCATTTAGAAATGGTCTGGCGAACGACATTTAACCGGATGGCCAATTCTTCCTGCGTGATTCCTTTTTGTTTTCTCAGTGATTTGATTTTTTCATTCAGCATAGCAAATGCCCTCCTTTGATCACCATTTCATTATAATGGACATTCGCCGGCTGCTGCAAGCAACGCAAATTAACAAAAGGTGATATTCACACCCAAAAGGGCAGAGACGATCTTCTGGCATTTATTTTTTGCCCTGCGCGGCGCGCCTTTAAAAAAGCGCCGCTTCACAATAAAAAGCGTATGAAATGAAACGGTTTTCCGTGTTTTTTTACGCAGAAAGACGAGAAACGTCTATTTTTCGCAAAACTTTCATAGCCTTTCTTTTGAAAATGTGCTATACTTTCGGATGAAAACGCGCCGTTTTACAGGCGGCCGAAATAATGGAGTAAAGGATGAAACCGTATGAAGTCTCTCTCGTGGAATCGTATCACCGCCGCTTGTATCTATGTCGTCATTTTTTTTGAACAGATGCTGGCTTTCCGTATCCTGATGAATAATGAGACGCTCACTTCCCTGCCTCTTTATTATATGGTGCAGTTTTTCGTCTCTTTTGGATTTTTGTGGGCCGCTTTTTATGTGGCGGATACGAAGAAAGAAAAATTGGACAACCGCTTTTTTGCACTCAATCTGGTCTACATCGTTTTCACCGGGATCTATTATTACGCTGACCTCACCCTGTCGCAAACCCTGATAAAAACCGTTACCGGTACCGTTGATATTGCGGCCACCGTCCCCGCTTATATCATTTTGGCGGTGAAGCTGCTGCTGGTCGCGGCGGCTGCCCTGCTGGCAACCACCCAGTTTAAAGGCAAAAAAGAAAAAGCCGTGCTGCCAGCCCCCGGGGCCGAAGAAGAGCCGGCCGCCCCGGCTGAAGAAGCGGAATAAAAAGCCTGATAAGATGAAAAGATACCGCCGCGTCAAAAGACGCGGCGGTTTTTGATATGAAAAAACACCTGCTGAACGGATAATGGAAAGAAAAGACAATTTTTGGCGCGACGCAAAAAGTACGCTTTTTTCGCCTTCGCTGTTTCAAAAGCCTCGGGTTTGCGGCAAAGATAAAAAGGGCCGCGTCAAGCGGAAAAGCAAAATTTTATGAAAAGAGGAGGGCTGCGGGGCATTCTCCGCCGCATGTTTACCTCTGCTTTTTTAACTGATAAACGGGGCGCTGCCCGCCGTAAACGCCGCACAGCGGTAAATTTACAGAGGCGCTTTTTCATATAAAAACGGGGCCGCCCCCATGAAAAGCGGCGCACCCTGTGGAAAAACACACCGGCCACAGGGCTTCTCTCAGCTTTACCGATAAGAAGATGAAAGACAATTCAATAAAAATATATTGAATATCGATAAAAAATACTTGTAATTCAGAAAGATATAGCATATACTAAAGAAAACAAAAACGAATGGAGGAAAAGGGTATGTGGAAAAAAGAGTATTCTTTGCTGCTTTCAAAAATTTGTACGGTTGTAGCTATCGTGGCTTTGGCGGGCATATTGGCCGGCGCCCCGTGGCTATTCTCGTTTATGCGTGAGAAATTGGCTTTCAACCAATATGCTGCGTGTATGACGGTGGGGTACGCGGTCGGGTTTATTTTATGCTTTGCATTGGTGCGGCTTTACGCGCTTTTACGCAACATCGGCAAAGAAAAAGTGTTTACCGCGGCCAATACCGCCCATATCCGCGCGGTGAGCTGGTGCTGCTGGGCGGCCGCGCTCATCCTGCTGGTGGGTTCGTTTAGCTGTCATCTGGTTGTATTGGTACTTTCACTGGCGGCGGCTTTTGCGGGGCTGGTGCTGCGGGTGATGAAAAACGTTTTTGCCGAGGCCGTTGCCATCAAAGAAGAACACGACTATACCATTTAAAGGAGGATACCGGCCATGCCGATCATCGTCAATATCGATATTATGCTGGCAAAACGCAAAATGAGCGCGGGCGACCTGGCCCAGCGGGTGGGCATCACCCCGGCAAATCTCTCAGTATTAAAAAATGATAAAGCGCGCGCGGTACGTTTTTCTACCCTGGAGGCACTGTGCAAAGCGCTGGACTGCCAGCCCGGCGACCTGCTGGAATATCGGGAGGAGTGACCGTGTGGACAGCCGTTTTGATCGTCTGCGCACTTTTCCCGATATTTTTAACAGTGATGAATCTCTATAATCTGGCCGCCCAAAAAAAGCGGCTGGCCGATTTTACCGATATAAGCGGCATGGTGCTTGGCCCGCTGTTCACCTTTTTGCTGGGCACGCTGATCTGGCAGCCGGTGGAATGGGACGAAGCGCTGCATGTCTTTACAGGAGAAATGCATTTTCATACCCCCGTCGCCCTGCGGCACCTGCCCACCTTTTTCACCTTATTTTTTATGGGGATGGCCGGGTATCTCATCCTGCGCTTTGCGCGTAAAAAACTGCCGCCGCTGGCCGCCGTGCTGTGCCTTGCGGGCGTATATGCGGGTGGGTATCTCTCTGTGATGTGGATGTGGCAGATACTGGCTGCCCCGCGCCGCCCGGCGGATGTGTTCGTTTTTTATGCGTGTCTCTTCCCCTTTAACTATCTTGTCTGCGCGGCCTCTGTGCTGAAAGGGCTTTGCCGGGGTGAAAAACCCGCCGCCTCTCCTGAAAAGCCGGCGGACAAAAACCGCGTACTCGCTTTTTGCGACAGGCTTCTTTTGTCGTGCCGGTTATGGCCGTTAGCCGCCCTGCTGGCCCTTTTGCCCCTGTTGGGGGCGGCCCTTGGTATCCTGCTGCTGTTTGGGCAAACGCCTGACGCGGCCCTGAAGGCCTTTACCGAGACCGCCGATTGGGGCCTTTCACAAAAGCAGGCGCCGCCCAGCGTCTACTACGACGGACACTATCTGTGCACGGTTGCGGCCGCAGGGCATAAAAAGCTGGTGAAGCCGCTGCGCCGCGGCGTGCGCCACGGCCATGAGATCATGGTGAACAGGCAGCTGCAGGTGGCAAACGCCTTTGAAGAATTATTACAGCTGCGGGCCCCGAGTTTTCATCGGTTTGTAAGGCATGTTTACGATAGCTGCGGTTTTCCCCTTGCAAAACTGGTGCGCACGCCTTTTGCGGCCGATGCGGTATATATCATGATGAAACCGCTGGAATGGCTTTTTGCCGCGCTGTTATATCTGTTGGACGAACAGCCTGAGACCCGCATCTGCCGCCAGTACCTCGGCATTCCGCCAAAGCGGTAAAGCGGCCGCCGTATGGGGCTTTTCAATTGTATTTTACCCGCCGCCCCTGCCCCGGCGGCCCTAAAAATGAAGATAGGCCCAAGCCCCGCGGACGGCCTGGCGCGCCTTGCCCGCTGCCCTGCTTTTTTTACAGCAGGGCGGCGTTTTTTTCTGTGCGGCGTATATTTTTCGGCTTTTTACCAGGTGGTAAAAGACGGCGGGCATGTAAGCAATACGGGCGTGGCCCTCTTTTTTATGGGTGGGGGCGCGGCCGGCTGCAAACGGGCTGAAAAGATTGTGCCGCGACGGTAACAGATATTTATAAACGCGGCAAACGCGGCTTTGCCATAGAGAAAAGACAAAGCTTTTTATATACCGTCAGGCGGGTTTTATAAAATGGGGCAAAAAGAGAAAGTGTAAGCAGGCGGGCGGAAAAGCGGCACATATACAGCGGTAAAAATAGCTTTTCATCGCCTTTGGGATATGCTACACTGAACAGGAGGTGCTGCATATGGCAAAAAAAGAGGATAAAACCAACGCCATGCGTCTGCTTGAACGGGCGGGGGTGGAATATATCCCCCATACCTATGATACAAAGGACGGCCGGATAGACGCGGTAAGCGTGGCGGAAAAATGCGGGCAGGACCCCTGCCGCCTGTTTAAAACTTTGGTGACCCAGGGGGCGGATCATGGTATTTATGTATTTGTCATCCCGGCTGCGGGTGAGCTGGATCTAAAAGCCGCCGCCCGCGCGGCGGGGGTAAAAAGCATCGCCATGCTGCCGCAGGCAAGGCTGCTGCCGGTGACGGGATATATACACGGCGGCTGCAGCCCGGTGGGTATGAAAAAGCTTTTTCCCACCGTGGTGGAGGAGAGCGCGCTGGCCCAGAATACCATCTTTGTCAGCGCGGGGCGTGTAGGCGCGCAGATAGAGCTGCCGCCCGCCGCGCTGCTGAAGGTGACAAACGGAAAAACAGCCCATGTTGCAAAATAGGTTTTTGGCACAAAACGCAGGCGTCAAAAGCCTGCAAAATACTTAAAGAAGAAAAGAGGAAAAAGATGAGATATGAGATCAAGGGTGACAACCTTCCGGTAGTGATTTGTGAAGTAAACGCCAATGAATCACTGATTACCGAGCGCGGCTCTATGAGCTGGATGAGCCAAAACATGCGGATGGAGACAACTTCAAACGGGGGGCTGGGCAAAATGTTTGGCCGGATGTTCGCCGGTGAAGCGCTGTTTCAAAACCGGTATACCGCCGAGGGCGGCCCGGGGCGCATCGCCTTTGCCTCCAGCTTTCCCGGCTCGATATTAGCGATGGAGATCGGCCCGGGGCGTGAGGTCATTTGCCAAAAAAGCGCTTTTTTAGCGGCTGAAGAAGGCGTGGAGCTGTCGGTGTATTTTCAAAAAAAATTGAGCGGCGGCTTTTTTGGCGGCGAAGGCTTCATCATGCAGAAGCTGTCCGGGCAGGGCACCGCGTTTTTAGAGATCGACGGGACGGTGGTGGATTATGAACTGGCGGCAGCCGAAGCCATTGTGGTAGACACGGGGTATCTTGCCGCCATGACGGAAGGCTGTCAGATGGAGATCCAGCAGGTGCCGGGCGTAAAAAACGCACTGTTTGGCGGCGAAGGGTTATTCAACACCGTAGTGCGCGGGCCGGGGCACGTCTGGCTGCAAACCATGCCGGTAAACAGTGTGGCGGCGGCGCTGAGGCCGTTTTTCCCCACCGGCAACAACTAATCGAAAGACCCCTTGCCTCGGCGCAGTAAAGGGCGCCGAGGCAAAAAAGTTTATGCCCCGCTTTATAGGCCAAGTGCTTTTCGGCTTAAAAGGGCCGGGTGCCGTTTGAAAATTTTATATAAACAGCCGTGGCTGCGGTGTGAAAGATACCCGGAGGCCACGAAAAGCTTTGACATTTCGGGCCTTGCGGGCGTACTTTTTATAAAAACTTTCAAATAGGCCCGTGGTACGCGGGATGATGCGTTTTATCAAGTGCATTTTTTATTGTGGAGCGGGGCGCGGTTGTAAGCGCACGTCGTGCAGCAAAAAATAAACCTTAGAATCTCAGCCGCAGCGTTTTTCGTTTCCTCCATTTTTTTATATGTACGCAATTCTGCCCATGCGGACGGTTAAAATCTGTTTTCGGGGCAGATGATATTACCCCTCTTGCCGCAGCAAAAAAGAGGCGGTAAATACGCCGTTTACAGACTATAAAATTGCTGAATGACGGCCATTGAAGCGCTAAGCTTTTTTATCCTGTCCTCTTGTTTTTTGGCGGCGAAAGGGCACGGCAAAACTCCAGTATGTCAATGGTTCATGGGCAGAGATGCTTTTGTATCCTTTGCAAAAAATATGATCCGTCCATGGATAAGCAACATAAATGAAATGGACGGCATACCAAGGGAATACATTGTTTTAAGCCGGTTAAAGCAGTCTGAATGCAATTTGCATCAGACGAATAAGACAGATCAGCAAATTTGAATTTGAGAGGAGAAGAAAATGCCTTATATTACAGTGGAATGTGGGGTTTTGTCGGATGAACAAAAGATACAGTTGATAAAACGATTGACAGAGGTATCG
>JAUNTE010000017.1:0-8742 GCA_030538855.1 Oscillospiraceae bacterium | reverse complement strand
TTACAACCACCATTAAAGAATTGCCAGATAAAAATTTTGGCATTGGCGGTAAAACGATTGATAAAGTAAAGGCTGAATATATGCAGGCGCATCAGTAATTTCCGGTTTGCAGGACAGCGGGCTAAACCTATCCCGCCGATTTGTTGACAGCTCCATATCCTGCGCTGCGGGGCTGCTGTTCCTGCGGCAAGATCCTGTAACCCCTCTTGCGGGTTTGTGCAGCTGAAAATGTCCGCAGATCAAGACCTTTTTGAGATAATTAAAAATTTTTGATAAACAGGAGAACCATGTAATGAAATTAAAAACGCTTGGCCTTGTGATAGCGTCTGTTGCGTTGCTCTTTACCGCCTGCGGGGCTGCACCCGACAGCGTTACGTCTGACAGCCTTTTATCCGGGGCGCCGGCGTCAGAAAGCAACGGTGTGGCTATGAAAAGCGAGACCATCGGCAATGAGACTTGGTATCATGTTGAAACAGAAGCCCAGCTTCGCGCTATAGCGGACAATGACACAACACTTGCACAGAATTATATTCAACATGCAGACATTACCCTCACGTCAGAATGGATTTCTATTGGTGAAGATGAGCATCCGTTTACAGGAAAATACAACGGTAATGGCTACGTCATTTCAGGCCTTTATTATCCTGCCAGCGAGAAAGAATATACCGGCCTTTTTGGATACGCAAAGGGCGGAGAAATGTATAATATCACGCTGATTTCGCCTGACACGGCAAATGCAAATGGAACCCACAATGGCGCGATCGTCGCCCTTTGTCTGGGCGGCGGCGGGGCCCACGACAACGCTGTTCTTGATGAAGCGCCGTCTGAGCGGCAGGCCTGCAAAGCAGAATAGGCCCCAGCCATGCCGGGTTTTTTATAAGCGGGCATAGCAGCGCCGGGTGGCGTTTATTACAGCCCGCCAGCCGTGAAAAAATCGTTACTCGCCGCCCTTCTGATCCAGGGCGGAAAGAAAATGCCGCCCTGCTGTTTGAATGGAAAAAATATTTTAAACGCGGTTGAAAAATACCGCTGCCTTCTGCCGCGCAGGCCCACCATTTATTTGCAGACGCCTTTTATCTCAGGCTGCTGGCAGAAAAACTATAGCAGGCGCTGAACGATTTTCAGGTTGAAGAAGGCGGCTTTTAACGCCGCTTTTAAAACGGCGTATGGCCCGTAACGGCTATCCAGGATAAGACAGGATAAAAAGCGTCTCACGATAGAAAATGAACTGCACCCGATCTGTTAGACAGCATGATATAATGTCTAACAGATCGGGTGATTTATTATACCAAAAGGAGAGCCAAATAAGCGATATACGCCAGAATTTAAGAAGCTGGTAGTGGAAACCATGCGCAAAGAAGGGCTCAGCTACCGCGAAGCTGCCCGTCAGTTTGAAGTAAGCGACAATAAGCGAGTGGCAGCATGGGAGCGTATCTACCTAACAGATGGCGCAGAAGGTTTTTTGGTAGAGCGTCGAGGTAAAGGCAGTAAAAGCCGACCGCCAAAGCTGCCAAAGGAAGCAGAAGAAGACCTGCTTGCCGAAGTGCAGCGTCTGCGAGCAGAGAATGCATACCTAAAAAACTTGCAAGCCTTGGTTTTGGAAGACGAGCGACGCCAGTGCAAAAAACGCTGGTGATTGAGAAGCTAAGGCGTGGATTTAAGCTCGAAGTACTGCTGGGGATTGCGGAGCTCCCGCGGGCCACCTTCTATTACCACTTGAAACGCCAGTGCAAACCAGACAAGTACGCTGAAGAAAAGGAAGTAATCGCTGCCATCTACCACGAGAACAAGGGGCGTTATGGTTACCGCCGCATCATAGCGGAGCTGCGCAGCCGACATATTTTGTTGAACCACAAGACGGTTCAACGGCTCATGAAGGAGCTGGGACTTGTCTGCCGTGTCAGGAAGAAGAAATATCGTTCTTACAAGGGCGAGGTGGACAAGATTGCGCCGAATCTGCTGAACCGAAACTTCCATGCGGACAAGCCAAACCTGAAATGGGTTACAGATGTGACGGAATTTAGCCTGTTTGGCAAGAAGCTATATCTCTCACCAATTCTCGACTTATGCAGTAGCGACCTTGTAAGTTATACGATTGCTGACCGGCCTGCGCTGAGTATGGTAACAACCATGTTGGATAAGGCGTTTGAGAAAATACCCGATGGGACGAATCTCATTCTTCATTCTGACCAAGGCTGGCAATACCAGCACAAACAATATCAACGGAGGTTACAAAGCAAAGGCATGCGGCAAAGCATGAGCTGCAAGGGGAATTGTCTGGACAACGCCGTGATCGAAAACTTCTTCGGACTGCTCAAGAGCGAGTTGTTCTACCTGCAAGAATTTGAGTCCATGGAGCATTTCAAACGAGAACTGGTTGACTATCTGGATTATTACAACAACCGTCGTATCAAGGCAAAACTGAAGGGCTTGCCGCCTGCAATTCACAGACAACAAGCCCTTTCGGTAGCTTAACCCGTTTTGACTCCAAAACTTTGTCTAACTTTTTGGGCGCAGTTCACTTTTGACGCCGGGATGTTTTTTGCTGCCCCATAAAAAAGAATGGAATATACATAGATGGAGGAAAAAAACTTACCATATTGCCGCAAAACATAAAGAGGCTTTGTGAAACCTGAGACGCTGCCGTAAGGCCTAATAAAAGGCGCTGGCCCAAGGATATGCAAAGCCCTGCGTTTATGAAAGGGCATTTATAAAAAGCTATCACAACACTGCGCCAGAGGATAAAGGCGCCGCCGCTTGAAAACGGTAAAGAAAAACTTTTACGGTAAATGTCACATCTGAGAGAAATCACAAAAAGAAGGTTCAGCCTCATCCTGCGTCTGCAAAAAGGCCCGACAAAACAAAAGTGCCTGACGCAGCTTTTTAAAAGAGATGGGCTTTGCCAAATGTCCATTCATCCCGGCGAGATGCGCTTTTTTGACGTCCTCAGAAAAAGCGTCCGCCGTCATAGCAAAGATAGGCAGAGGATACTGCGCCCCCTCAGGCCCGCGCAGCTGTCGGGTGGCCTCATAACCGTCCATCACCGGCATACGGATATCCATGAGCACCAAATGGTAATACCCGGCCGGATGGCTGCGTACGGTCTCTACGGCCTCAAGCCCGTTTTCAACGGCGGTTACACAGGTCCCCAGCTCCTTCAGCATTTCCGCCGCTATCTGCCGGTTGATCTCGTTATCCTCAGCCAACAGGACATGCAGGTCGCGAAAGTCTTCGTCCACGGGCACCGTGTTTTCAGGCGCCGCATTATCGGGCGCTATTTTTTTGATAAAGGGCAGAAGAAGGGTAAAAGAAGACCCTTTTCTGTAACTGCTGTCCACGGTGATGGTCCCCTTCATCAGAGAGACCAGATTATAAACGATCGTCATGCCAAGGCCGGTGCCGGGTATTTTACTCACCCGCGCCTCGTCCGCACGGGTAAAGGGCTCATAGATATGAGACAAAAACTCCGGCTTCATCCCGATACCGTCGTCTGTGATCACAAAGCGATATTGTCCCGCGCAGGAGGAATAGGCCGGTTCCTCCGTCACCTGCAGCCGGATGTGTCCTTTTTCAGGCGTGTATTTAGACGCGTTTTCAAGAATGTTCAGCAGTATCTGCCGCAGCTTTTGTTCGTCACCAGCCACATAAGAGGCGAAATTTTCCGGCAGGCTGATGGTAAGGGTCTGGTTTTTCGCATCAACGGAAGCCTGTACAAAAGAGGCGGCGTCGGCGACCACGGCAGCAAGGTCAAACTCGGTTTCAAACAGTTCCATTTTGCCGCTTTCTATTTTACTGACGTCCAGCACTTCGTTGATAAGCCCTAACAGATGCATGCCTGAAGTTTGTATGCCCGTCAGATATTCTTTCAGTTTTTCGCCCTCGTCAGGATGCATCAGCGCCAGAGCCGTCAGCCCTAAGATCGCGTTCATCGGGGTGCGGATGTCATGGCTCATTCGGGATAAAAACTGGCTTTTCGCCATATTCGCGGCCTCGGCTTTTTGCAGCGCGTCCTCTAAAAGCAGCTTGGCCCGCCGCTCTTTTTCCAGGGCCTCTTTTTTCAGACGGTGTTCTTCATCGATATTTTTGATCATGGTCACTTCTAAAATATCTTTTGAGTAGGGGTCGGATACCCATATCACCGTCGAAAGGTTCCAGTGGTATTCTCCGTCTTCGGCCAGCTGCGGAAGTTCAAGCGAGACCTCATGCACGCCCCTTTCAAACGCACTTAAAAGAGACTGCCGGGAAAATTTTTCAAAAAAAGCGGCCCGGTAAGCGGGGTCGGCCGTCGAGGCGCTGAAATCTAAAAGATCATCAAAAACGCCGGTTTTCGGAACATTTTTTAAATGGAAAAATCCATATTCCAGCATCCGATAGGTATTTTGTGTGAGGTTGACCGCGATAAGGATTTGATAAGCGGATTTTGAGGCCGCGATCAGTTGGCGCATATCCATATCGCGTTGGCACTCCTGCAGGTATTCCTCCTGCACATCGCGGAATACCATCACGCACCATATGTCGGCGGTCTCCTGGTTTTCAAGGCGGGTGGCGCTGAATTCCACCATATGATATGTCCCGTCCTTCATAAGACGGCGCAGGCGTTTCAGCACTTGTTTTTTGTTCTGTGAAAAAATCTTCAGCAGGGCGCTGCGGGTAAAAAACTCTTCAAAAACGGTCAGGTCGTCCGGGTGGATGACACTGCGTGAATAAACGAGGTTTTCTTCTTCAAAACGCCCCCGCGGAGGGATCCCGTCACACCCGTTGTCACCCTTGCAGTTGACGTAATAATCCTCTGTCAGATTTACGATAACAGCTTCGTCAAAAACAGTGATCAGGCTTTGAGAATAGAGATAGCCGATCTTCCCCATCCCCTGCGCTTCCGTATACTCCATTTTATGGGGAGAGACCGTGATGATAAAGGCCGGGATATGATCGTCCCACAAAATGCGGTCAGCCGTAATGTCGATGACCTGACCGAAGGGGTCGTTATAATGGATGGTATGGTTTGAGGGCTTGTCGCCGATGGTTAAAAGCGGGCAGTCGGAGCAGGTGTTTTTCCACACCTCATGGCAAGGGACGCCAAGCGCCGCGTTGGGGCTTACCTCTTTTACCCGTCGGTTGAAATAGAGCAATGCGTGGGTATCTTCGCGTATCACATAAACGGCGGTTTCGGCAAGTGTATCCAAAAGCTGCTTTAAATTCTTTTCAGACATACCGGCATTCCCCATTTCTTATGTCAAAACAACTTATTCCCCGATTTCTTTAATTTTTATTATACTAAAAGATGGATATGATTGCTATAAAAACAAAAAATATTATAAAAAAAGCGGCCCCATAAAAGAAGGGCCGGGTGAAAAACAGCTGCGCAAGATATTTACCGACGAAGAAAAGCCGTAAACGCCCTCAAGGCAGTACCGGCGCATGTAAAAAGCCGCCGGGCATTATGGGCGGACGCAGAGCATACCCTGATACGTTTTGCCAAGGCGGTATTATTTTTTGATGGGGGTTTTACCGCAGATTTCTCAAAGACGGTGTGAAAGACGTGAGAAAAAGTGGAAAACCCGGTTTGAAAAAATTTACCGTAAGGCAAAAGCCCTGCAGCGCGAAATAGCCCCGTCCCGCGAAGAGGGCGCAAAAAGCCCCCGGAGGCATAGCTTCAGGCACGGTTTTGCGGCGGGCGAAAACACCAGCCGCGGCGTAAAAGTTTCAAGTTTTTAAAAAACAGCGGTTTTGCGCAGCCTGTCGGCAGGCTTTGGCCCCTACGCCCGGCACAGGGCGAAGGCCTCTTCCAACGAAAAGACATGCGAGACAGTGAAATATTTTAAAAGTTCTTTTGTCCAGAGATCCAGCTCCGTTTCCAGCTCATCAGAGGGCGGCTTTATAAAAAGAAACCGCCTGCACCCGGTCTCTGCCAGCTGGGGCATCCATTGAGAAAACGCCCAGCTCACGTCTTCAGGCGCGTCTTCAAACCCGCTGCGCGCATCTACGATCAGCGAGGCGCAAAGCGGGTTTTCTTTAAAAAGGTTCAGCGCATGGCGCACCGGCAGGCGGTAGGCCTCTTGGCTGCAGGGCTTACGCCAGATGATCAATACGGCGTTTGCGCTTTTTAGATATTCCACACTGCAATGTTCAGAAAAAAACATGGCACACACCTCCGTTTGCGTTCTGTCCTTCTCAAAGCCTTTTATCGGCTGGCCTTTTCCATCAAAAAGGTGCTGTCAACAAAATAAAATAAAGCCTGCGGCTCAAAAAGCGGTTTATAAGGGGGGAAACAGCTGGTTTTCCTCGGGGCCCACAAGGCCGCTGCCGCGCAGAAGCTGCTCAAGCACCGCGGCTTCCGCCTCGGCCTCCATGCGGTCGTTCTCATGCAGCTGCGACAATTTGGTTTCAAAAGCCGTATGCAGGGTATTCAGCGCCCCCGTGATCTGCCCGCGCAGGGTGGCATGGTCAGATGAAATGTCAGGCAGACGGGAGAAAAGCTTTTCTCCCATCGGTAAAAAACGATGCAGAAACTGGGTGGCGGCAGAAATATCGCGGGGGTCTTTTCTTGTATCTGCCAATATGGCCTCAATGTCGTCGGTAAAACGCTGCATCAGCGCCGCATCTTCAGCCGAGGGCAGACGCGCGGAAAGCGCGTTCAGCCGGGCAATGACAGGCGCGGCCTCTTGTTCAGCCTCATTCAGGGGTTGGGGCTCAGGCTCCTTTTCAGGGGCCGCCTCTGCCAGATAAAGCTTTTGATTTTCTATATCCACCACAAAATTTTTCAAAAGTCCCTTTTTATCCAGCTTGTACAGCTGTGAGGCCACGGCCTCAGGGCGTATTTTCCATAGAGTGGAGAGCTGCTCAAAAGAACATTCTCCTTGCCGGCGGGCTATATAAAAGGCCAGCTGCTCCATCTGTTTCAGCATGCGGTTATCCCGTATACGGTTAAAAAAGCCCCACACGCACCCCGCGAGAGAGGCGCCGCACAAAACGGCCGAAATGATGGGCCCCACTTGAGAAAATGGAAAAAGGGAAAGGTAAAAAAGGGCGTCCTCCGCCAGCTCACAAAACGCGCTGAAAAGAATGAGAGAAAAAAAGCCCAGGCCCCAAATCAGCAGGTGATTCAAAAAGCGCCTGAGAGGCCGGGGAGAAAAAATTTTATTTGGATCATACCGACGCATTGAAAAACCTCCGTGAAAAGCTTAAAGCCTGCCTGTATCGCACAGTAACTTTAGTTTCAGCAGCATAGCGACGGTTTTTCCGTCCCGGATCTCACCGCTCAGCGCCAGCTGTGCGGCCTCGTCCAGCGGCATTTTGCAGGGCGTCAAAAATTCGTCCTCATCCGGGTGAAGCGGTACGGTATGCAGGCCTTTTGCCGCCCAGCAGTAGATGACTTCATTGCAATATCCCACGGTGGGGTAAAACCGCCCCAGGTCGATATACTCGTCGGCGGTCACGCCCACCTCTTCGCCCAGCTCGCGCTTTGCGGCCTCAAAGGGGTCTTCCCCCTTTTCCAGCTTTCCGGCGGGCAGCTCCCATAATTCCTCGCCCACCGCATACCGGTATTGGCGCACCATGTACACCTGCCGGTCTTCTGTAAGGGCGGCCACACAGGCCCCGCCGGGGTGGTGTACTACCTCGCGCAGGGCGGTTTTTCCATTTTCTAAAAGGGCCTGGTCGGTAGTCAGGGTGATGACACGCCCTTCATAGATCGTCTTTTCAGACAACTTTTTTTCAAAATGGGCCATATGCGGCGCCTCGCTTTCAAAAAACTATAGAGTAGCTACAGTATAACAAATGTACAGCTGGGGCGCAAGCGAGGTGAAGTTATAACCGCCTGCTAAACGGGTGGTGTTAGTAAGCCCTACAAGGGCCTTTTACTGGCAGATGTCTCTCAAGACGCACTGAATGATCTTTCGTCTGTATTTTGCGCTCCGCCGCCCGTAAACGGGCAATTTACCTATTCGACCAGCACGCCTGCTAATTCGTTAGCCGGTTTATGAAAAGCTCGCTTTTTTTGATTTTTGAAACGAAAGCTTTTTTACGGGCCGCCTCCGACGAAAAAGCCGGCGGTTTCCCTATCCAAATGAAAAGCCCGTGGTTGTCCCCTGCGGCGGCCCGCCGCCTTTTTGCCCGCGCAGGGGTATGGTTTTGCTGCAGGCTGCCGCTTCTGCCCCGCCCGGCCTTTTAGCCGCCGGGGTGAACTTTGGTGAAATGATATGCAGCCAAGCCCTTAGCCATGGGGCGCGCGTTCTCTCTCAAAAATTCGCAGTCCGCCGCCAGGCTTTTTAGCAGACGCATTAAAAGCGCCGGGCCGCTGATAAGGGTATCAAGGCCCGGTGCTCTTGCTTTTGTGCCGGGGCAAAACCGCTCTGCCTGCCCGGCTGTATGTCAGCCCGTGCTTTTTCACGGGAGAATTTGTTGTCTGCGCCCCCCGTAGCATGCCTGGGGCGGCGCAGTAAAACATCCGCGGGCCTTCAGCCCGGAGATATGAAACCGGCGCTTGTCGCTTTCGCCTTGTTCTTATCATAGCTTAAGCTTTTGTAAAAACCGTGAAAGCCCTGCGAACAAATTTTTAAATAATCGAGAAATCTGCAGCACAGCTGTTGCGGAAAGGATAAAACGTAAACGAGATTTTTATTGCCTGATTGCTAAAAAACGGATGAGAAGCTCTTGTTTTATTTTATAAGACCTCTCCTAAAACCGTATAAAATCAGACGTTCATTTATCCCTTAAATCTTTTTATCAGTAGTTGGGCAGGTC
>JAUNTE010000262.1 GCA_030538855.1 Oscillospiraceae bacterium | reverse complement strand
CGTGCTTCTGCCAAATCAGCAATCATTGCCTCTACACCGGTCATTACCTCAAATTGAACGTACTGGTCTAAGATCTTATCCCTATTTTCTAAGAGAATCTTATAAGTATTTCCACCATCAATATTACCGTGACAGCTTTCATCATCAAAATCAATGGTTACTTCCTGCAAGCGGTTATCATAGCGAACTCGTTTTGCAGAAAGAATAATGCCTCTGTTCTTTAGATGAAAAAGTCCATCATTGCTAAGGAGAGATTCTGTGATTGCACTTGCCACAGAGGAAGTGAGTTTTTGGTCACGAGGATTTGTTGACATGGGAATGCCCTCGGGCACATCGCAAGTTTTTGCATAGAAGATATACTTTCTCGAACTCTCGTTACCAAGGGGATCTTCGAATTTTCTGAAATTGTTGTCGCTCACTTTGATAGTCTTTCTAATCATAATTACCTCTTTCTGAAGACCATGCTTCGAATTATGTTTACGAATGCTTTTGCATATCGCAATATCACAATAACGAAATATCGATATTTTGTCAAGAAAAATACAAAAGTTTTGTATACTTTAGAAGAACGGTATTGCTATTCCCGCGCCGGGGCCCCAACAACTTTTACCATGACAGCGCTGCCGGCCGCCCGTTTTTATGATCTGCGCCATATAAAAAACCTTGCAAATAAGCGATAACGGTCCAAACGCTGTATTTTCCCTTTTGTCATCTGCCTCGCCTTCCTAAGCCGTTGTGATACCCTGCAAAGCCGCTTGGTATTATTAGGCATATTACCGATTGTTTATTACGGGCCTTTTTTATGTTTTATCGTTTCAGCTATCGCCCAGCTGACGGAACCACTTACGCTTTCGCCTGGGCCGGCCGCCGTTTTATGCCCTATAAAAAGCAATTTTTTCTTCCTCATCATATCTTCAGCCGCTTTCTTTAAAGCTCTGTCCACTTATCTTGCAATCTTTCTTGTATTGCTATTTTTTCTATGATAAACTAAACAAAACACAGCCAGAATATCCAAAAGAGGTGCCGCATGAAAAGCAAACGCAAAATACATATCCTCTCTTTATTGCTCTGCGCCGTTTTACTTGTTTCAGTTTTAAGCGGTTGTTCATCTAAAGAAAACTTCATCTACACCCAACCAGAGGAAAGCGCCGCGCCCCAGACTTCGCTCACCTTTTTTGGTTTTAAATATGAGGCGCTGAATGTGATGGAGATAGAAAAGATCTTATACAGCTATATGACGCTTCATTCGGATATCAATATTTCTTACGACGGCATTAAAACCCCCGATTATTTTGCCGTTCTCAATAAACGCCTTGAAACGGATAACGGAGACGATATTTTCATGGTGGACCATGAGCGGACGCTGGAACTGGGGCGTCAAAAAAGGCTGGCCGATCTTTCTGACCTTTCCACACTCGACAATTTCAGCGATCTTGCAAAAAGCCAGATCTTCGCGGACGGCGCCGTTGACTATCTTCCCACCACTGTTTCAGCTTTCGGCCTTTACTGTAATCTTGACCTGCTCTCGGCCCACGGCCAGGCGGTCCCGCAAAATCTGGCTGAATTTGAAGCGGTATGTGACTATTTTGTCTCACAGGGCATCACGCCCATCGTCGCCAACAACGATATTTCCCTCAAAACCGTCGTTTTGGCAAAATCCCTGCTTCCCCTTTACCAAAGTGAAGATATTGCCGCTAAAATCGAACGTTTCAACAGCGGCCAGGATGATTTTTCACAGGCGCTGCTGCCCGGTTTTGAACTGGTTGAAAAAATGCTGCGGCGCGGCTGGGTAAACGGAGAAGAAGCCCTTGGCGTCTCGAAAACCAAAGACGATCTGGTTTTATTCGCGCAGGGTGAGCGCCCCTTTATGCTCACCGGCGTTTGGGCGACGGTGCGCCTGCGCGAACTGCAGCCCGATTTTCAGTTCGCCGTCTATCCCTATCCTATTATGGAAGATGGAAGCGTACTGGTCGTCAATATGGATACCCGTATCAGCATCAATGCCGAAAGCCCGCATATAGAAGAAGCGAAACGTTTTGTGGAATATTTGACGCAGGACGACGTGCTGTGGAGTTTTGTCAACAATCAAAGTTCTTTCAGCCCCTTACAGGAAAGCCGCCTGGCCGACGACCAGGCGATACAGCCCATCAGCCCGTATCTTACAAACGGCCGCAGTGTGCTGGGCTCAGACGACAACCTGCGTTTTCCCGTCTGGGACATGACGCGTCAATGCATTACCGGCATGTTGAGCGGCGACAGCGCCGAGACGGCCGCCGCTGCTATGCGCAGGCTGTTTGCCGAGTGGAAAAACGCTGAAACGGAGGGATAGTATCCGATGAAGGACGCTGGAAAATCAAGGCGCGGCAGGGCAGCCGTGCTGGTTATTGTTTTACTTTCAGCCGTGCTGGTTTTCACCGGCAGCATCTATTATCTCTCCAACGTGCAAAACGCTTTATGGAAAGAGACCGTCACCGATATTCTTGAGATCACCTCTCAGGGCCGCCGTACGCTGGATACTTATATCCGCAAAGACATGGACGACCTTTCCCTGCTGGCCCGCGCCCTTGAAAAAGTGGAGGCGCAGAACGAAACAGCTATTCATGCATATTTAGACCTTTTTAAAGAAAGCGAGGGCATGTATATCTGTGCAGATCTGGACAGCGGCCTTGTATATATCCCGTCCCATTCGACAGCTTACCCCCTTGAAGAAGAGCAGCTTGCCGTCTTTCAAAGCATGATAGGCAGCGGCGTGCGCCCACCCTTTCTCGAAGGCCGCACCGGCGTCTGGACGCTCGGCATATATGAACGCTTTCAGTTTGCCGATGGAACAAACGGATATCTTCAAAAAACACAGCCCCGCGCCGAGATCGCCGATGAGTTTTCCCTCTCTTTTTTTAACGACACAGGGTTCTCATATGTAGTGAACCGCGAAGGGGATATTTTGATCCGCTCTCAGCACCGCAACAGCAACCGCACCTTTCAAAATCTATTCGATATTATCGATCTTCAGGACAATAACAGCGAACAGATCAGCCTTTTCCGCGCGGCGCTGCAGGAGGGGAACCGCGGCGTGGCCCGTTTTCGCTATAAACAGGAGGACTACGTTTTCTGCTATGTCCCCTTAGAAAGTTCTCCCGGCTGGTATGTCGTCTCCATCGTTCCAAATCAGGTACTGATGGAACAGACGGACAGCATCGTCTCTCATTCGCAAATATTATTTATTGTCATCCTGATCAGCGTCTTTGTTTTGGCCGCATTTTTTATCGTCTACCGAAACTCCACCCGTCGGGTTTTTGCCGCCGAAGAACAGGCCCGCAAAGCGGCCGAGAGCGCCAAC
>JAUNTE010000261.1 GCA_030538855.1 Oscillospiraceae bacterium | reverse complement strand
GCGCGTTTGAGTGCCGCCAGCTGCCCTATGAGATGGGGCACCACTACGACCCGGTGACCTTGGAAACGTCTTGGGCCAGCGCCGCGGCATTGGCGGTAAAACGCGATGTTTTTGAGAAGATAGGCGGATTTGACGAGCATCTTTTTATGTACTGTGAAGATGTGGACCTCTCGTGGAGGATACGGGCCGGGGGCTGGCCGCTGTATTATGTGCCGCAGGCCGCGGTGACGCATCATGTGTTGCAGCGGGGCGAGGAGACCTCGCTGCGGGAATACAGCTATACCTGGCTGAACGAGCTGCTTTTGCGTTATAAATTCGGTACCTTTCGGCAGATATGGCATGGCAACTGTATGTATTTAAAAGAGCTGCGGCATCCCCGGCATTTTGACGGGGTGCGCAAAGCGCTGCTGCGCCGTTATATCAGCCATTTTTACAAGCTTTGGCCGTTTTTGTTTTGGCGGCTTTGGCATAAGGGCGGCGCGCGGCGGGTGCCCGCGCGGTTTGAAAACGGTTTTGAGGCGGAGCGGGGCCGCGCCGTATGGGAACCGGCGCCCCAAAGCCCTTTTATCAGCCTTGTGGTGCGCACCTGCTCGCGCCCGGCAACGCTGCAAAAAACGCTGGAGTGCCTGCGGCATCAAACCTATAAGAATTTTGAGGTCATCGTGACCGAGGACGGGCCGGACACTGCGCGCAACATGATAGAGCAGCAGTTTGCCGACCTGCCGGTGAGATACTATGCCTCAGGTGAACGGCGCGGCCGGGGTAAAAACGGAAATTACGGCCTTTCTGTGGCGAAGGGTGAATACTGCAACTTTTTAGACGATGACGACTATCTGTATGCCGACCATCTGGAGCTGATGGCCCAGACGGCGGCCCGCCACCCTGAGGCCGACCTGATACTGGGCTGCGCCATGGCGATGAAGGCGGAGACCATACAGAAAGACCCTTACCGGTTTGAGGTGAAAGAAGTTTTCCCGATGCGGTTTGACAGGGTGGACCTTTTCACCATGTGCCAGACCTGCCAGATACCCATTCAATCGGCCATGTTTAAAAAAACGCTGTTTGAAAAATACGGCGGTTTGGACGAACGGCTGGAGGGCAATGAGGACTGGGCCATGTGGATGAACTTTTTGTCGCACGGGAAACGGATAGACCCCGAGCATGTGGATATTCACCGGGCTACCTCGATTTTTGTACTGCCCGCCGGTGAAAAGGACGCGGAGGAACGGCTGGAAAAATATAAAATTTATGACGAGGCGTTTTTTAACGACCCGAAGATGGAATTTTGCGTCTCGTTGGCCCAGATGCGAAAGTTTTATAAAGACGTACTGGGAGACGTAGCCCATTTACAGCGGATGGGCAAGCTGGAGGAGTTTTTAGAAAAGCATTTGAAAGGATAACGATTTATGGCGGGAGATCTGCATACCCACAGCACTTTTTCAGACGGTTCAGTACCAATCGAACGGCTGCCTGTGCTGGCCCGTGCCGCCGGGCTTTCGCATCTGGCGGTTACTGACCACGATACCCTGCAAAGCGTGAGGTTTGCGCGCTCTTTTCAGGCGGAAGGGCTTACCCTGATACCCGGGGTTGAATTGACGGCAAAAGATTTTGAGCGGGGACGCAGCGTGCATCTGCTTTGCTATTTTCCGCAGGAGACCGCGGAGCTGGCGGCCTTTTGCCGCAAGATGAAGCGGCGGCGCAATGCGGCGACGGCTGAGAGCGCGCAAAGGGTGAAAGAGCTTTTTCCCGCGTTTACAACGCGGGCGGCCTGGCGTTACAGCGCCGACAGCGGCGTTTTATACAAAACCAGCATCATCCGGGTGCTGTATGATTATGCCTATACAGACGGGATATACCGGGAACTGTACCGGCAGCTTTTCGGAAAAAACGGCAGCTGCCGGGTAGACCCGGCCTATGACGACGTTTATGACGTTTTGGCTATGATCGGGCGGGCGGGCGGCGTGACCGTGTTTGCGCATCCCAGTGTTTATGAGAGTATGGAGCTGTGTGAAGAATGCGCCCGCAGGCAGCTGGTGGACGGGGTAGAGGTGAATCATCCCCGCAATACGGCCGGCGACAGGGTGGCCCTATTGAATTTGGCACAGCAGTATGAGCTGATCGTGACCGGAGGAACGGATTTTCACGGGATGAATATGGCAAAGCCTTTTCCGGTGGGGGCATATACCACGTCGGAAGGGCAGATACAGCGACTATTGAACGCGGCGCGTCAAAAAAGAAAAAATATGACAAAACCTTTGTAATTTTTAAGTAAATTTGATACAAAATCCTGATTTTTAAAAGTACAGGCCCGCAGCGCCCTTGCTGTGCTTGCATGGCGTAAAATGGTGTGATAAAATGCGGTTGTAAATAGAAAAAGGCGGGGTACCGCCCAAGTTTTGGGAGGCCTTTATGGCTTATCAGCATTCCAACAAAGGGGTGTGCTCCATCAGCACCGAGGTACAGCTGAATGAGGACGGCACCATTGGTTCCATCACGGTATTGGGCGGATGCAACGGGAACTTGAAAGGGCTGTCGGCGCTTTTAAAAGGGATGCCCGCAGAGGAAGCCATCCGCAAGCTGGAGGGGATCACCTGCGGCGCGAGAAAAACATCTTGCCCTGACCAAATTGCCAAAGCGCTGGGCGAAGCGTTAAAAGCGCAGGCGCGTCAATAAAAGCTTCAGTTTTATATTAACAAAAAGTCAGCAGCCCTCCGGCCGAAGAAACGTGGCCGGAGGGTTTTTATTGTGAAGGAGAAGAACAGTTTTGCCGCTTCTGCCGCAAAACGGGATTTTATTTTTTCAGCCGCAGCGCCTTTTGCCTTCGGTTGTTTTTTATTGTATCGAAGCGTTTGAAAAAAGTGCGCTGCAAAATAAGCAGGGTGATTTTTGTGAGCGGGGTATGCTGAGAGCAACCGTACGGATATAAATTGACCGGTTATGCCATTTTGCTGGATGCAAATTGAATGATGATATTATACTGCATCTGCTCGTTTTGAAGGATAAAAAAGTGCCTGTCCGTTCCCGCTGCCCCGCTTGTCAGCTGAACCACATGGGGCGATTTACGCCAATATCTACGCGTTTTGCGGCCCTGTGCGCTGTAAAAGCCAGTAGGCCACACGTGCTTCGTTTGCCATTCATGTGCTGCCCCAAAACGGCGTAAAAGACGCTTTTCGCTATACCTCCTGCAACGGTTTCTTTTTTATTTTACCGTTGAGCTTTCAGCTGCAGTTGGGTAAAATATAAAAGTTGATAAAAAATTGAAAAATAATTGTTATCCTTATTTGTCAGGAGATGGCGAGATGAAGATGAAAATATTGATAGCTGACGATGAAAGCGATATTGTCTCTATGCTG
>JAUNTE010000260.1 GCA_030538855.1 Oscillospiraceae bacterium | reverse complement strand
GGCCCTGATCGACCCCGACGACCGGATGGAACTGCGGGAGGACGAGGTCGTCCCGTCTTATCCGCGCGGTGAAATATTGAGCAATGTGCCAAAAGCCGTAGCGGGCTGTATTGTGGTGCCTAAGACGATGTGAGGGGAGAAGACTGATGAAACCATATGAAATGACAGCCGCGGCGCTTGCGTCCGCATTGCGCGGCAAAGAGCTTTCAGCAAAAGAGACGGCAGAAAGTATTTTGGCCCATATTGAAAAGACAGAGCCCGAGGTGGACGCTTTTCTTACCGTCACTGCGGACGAAATGCTGGCACAGGCCGAAATTGTGGACAGCAAAATCAAAAATGGAGAAGAACTGCCCCCGCTCGCCGGTATCCCGGTAGCCGTCAAGGACAACCTCTGTACCAAAAATATAAAAACCACCTGCGCCAGCCGGATGCTGGAAAACTTTGTGCCGCCCTACGACGCGACTGTAGTCGCTAAACTAAAAGAGCAAAACGTTTTATTTCCCGGTAAAGTAAATATGGATGAATTTGCCATGGGAAGCTCTTGTGAGAACAGCTATTTCAAACCGACAAAAAACCCCTGGGATACGTCCCGCGTGCCGGGAGGTTCCTCCGGCGGCAGCGCGGCCGCGGTAGCGGCCTGTGAGGCGCCGCTTTCATTGGGCAGCGACACGGGCGGCTCGGTACGGTGTCCCGCCGCATTTTGCGGTATTGTGGGATTAAAACCTACTTATGGGGCGGTATCCCGTTTTGGGCTGGTTGCCTTTGCGTCTTCGCTGGATCAAATCGGCCCGATGGGCCGGACGGTAGAGGATACCGCTCTGCTGTTCCGCGCTATCTGCGGCCAGGATAAAATGCATGACGCGACCAGCAAAGCGTATAACTTTGAAAAATATGCAGACTCAGTGAAGGGAAAACGTTTTGGGCTGCCGAAAGAATATTTTGGAAAAGGCGTTTCCGCCGAGGTAAAAGACGCCGTTTACGCGGCCGCAAAAGACCTGGAAGCCCTTGGAGCCGAAATTATCGAAGTTTCATTGCCCTCGACGGATTACGCGCTGGCAGCCTATTATATCATCTCTTCGGCCGAGGCGTCTTCTAACCTGGCGCGGTACGACGGCGTGAAATACGGTTTCAGCACCGGGCGGGAAGGCAGCTTGGAAGAGATGTATCTGGCGACGCGCAGCGAGGGCTTTGGCAAAGAAGTAAAACGCCGTATCATGCTGGGTACGCATGTGCTCTCAAGCGGCTATTATGACGCCTATTATAAACGCGCCAAACTGCTGCAAAAGCAGATAGGCAAAGAATTCAGCAGCGCGTTTGAACAGTGCGACGCGCTGATTGCGCCGGTGACCCCCACCACGGCTTACAGGCTTGGCGAAAAAATAAACGACCCGCTGCAGATGTATGCCGCTGATATTTGTACCGTACCGGTGAATATCGCCGGGCTGCCCGCTATGTCGGTACCCTGCGGTTTCGACAGTAAGGGCCTGCCGATAGGCATGCAGCTGATTGGGCCCAAGTTCAGCGAAGAGACGTTGTTTACGGCGGCTGCCTGTTATGAAAAGGCCAAAGGCGGATTTGCCGTTAAGGAGGTGTGAGAAATGGAAAATGAATATGAGATGATCGTGGGGCTTGAAGTTCACGCAGAGCTCTCGACCAAAACAAAAATATTCTGCGGCTGCAAAAATTCATTCGGCGCCGAAGTGAATACCCAGTGCTGCCCGGTTTGTATGGGTATGCCCGGCACGCTGCCGGTATTAAATAAGCAGGTGGTTGATTACGCGATAAAAATGGGACACGCCCTGCATTGCCGCATCAACCGTTTGACTAAAAATGACCGTAAAAACTATTTTTATCCCGACTTGCCCAAAGCCTATCAGATCTCACAATTCGATATTCCTTTATGTGAGGACGGCTATTTGGATATTTTGGTAGGGGATGAGATAAAACGTATCGGGATCACCCGCATCCATATTGAAGAGGACGCGGGCAAGCTGATACATGATGATGCCTTTGACGGCAGCCTTGCGGATTACAACCGCTGCGGTGTGCCGTTGATAGAGATCGTATCGGAACCTGACCTGCGCAGCCCCGAGGAGGCCAAGGCGTACATTGAGACCATTCATACCACTTTGCTGTATCTTGGCATTTCAGACGCGAAAATGCAGGAGGGAAGCGTACGGGCGGACGTCAACGTCTCGGTGCATAAAAAAGGAGAGCCTTTCGGCACCCGCACGGAAATGAAGAACGTGACAGGGTTCGGCGCTATTTACCGCAGTATTGCGTATGAGGCCCAGCGCCAAACAGAGGTGCTGAAAAATGGCGGCGTCATCGGGCAGGAAACACGCCGCTGGGACGACGTAAAAGGGGAGAGCGTTTTGCTGCGTACCAAAGAGGACGCGCAGGATTACCGCTATTTCCCCGACCCCGACCTGCTTGCCTTTGAGGTTAGCGAAGAGCATGTGAAAGAGCTGAAGGAAGCGGTACCGGAATTGCCGGTTGACAAAGCTTTAAGGTATGTAAAGGATTTTGGCTTGTCATCTGAAGACGCGCAGCTGCTGAGTGTAAATAAAGAGCGGGCCGACTTTTTTGACAGCTGTGTCAGAACGGGAAAAAACAGCCCAAAATTGATTTCTAACTGGATGATAGGAGATATTGCCGCTTATTTGAACGGCAATCGTCTTACCATTGCGCAGACAGCGCTCACCGTGGAAAATTTGACGGCTATGATTGCGCTGATTGAGGACGGGACGATTTCAAACACAGCTGCCAAAACGATTTTAGAGATCATTTTAAAAGAAGACAAAGCCCCGGCCGCCATTGTGAAGGAGAAAGGGCTTGCCCAAATCAGCGACACCTCCGCGCTGGAAAAAATCGTCGAAGAGGTGATCGCCAATAATCCAAAAGCCGTAGAGGATTATCAAAAGGGGAAAACCAACGTCGCCGGTTTTTTAGTGGGCCAGTGTATGAAAGCAAGCAAAGGACAAGGAAACCCCACCTTGCTGCGTGACATGGTTGTGAAGGCGATCGGTGCAGCGGTAAAAGACTGAGAGGCCAAAAGCATCCTTTTCTAAAAAAGAGTAAGAAAAACAGCCCCCTGCCGCAGAAATAAAGGCTGCGGCAGGGGGCGTTTTTATTTGAAAAAGCAGCAATGGCTGCCGCAAAAAATGCAGAGAGCAGATTTTAGTGCAGCAAACTATCCCGGACAAAAATAGGGAGAAGTGAGAAGCAGCGTTGTTTGCAGTTTATAAATAAGTGAAAAAAACATGGCCCGGCTGATGGAGAAAACAAACGTTTCTTGTTCCGCAGCCGGGCTGTTTTACAGCTTTACTGTAGAGCGTGGGTTTAGTAATTTTATAGGCGGTTTTAC
>JAUNTE010000016.1:1652-17877 GCA_030538855.1 Oscillospiraceae bacterium | reverse complement strand
CACATAAGGCTCTTTCAGCCCAAGGTCTTTGATGACTGTCAGCGTCCCCGTATGTCCTACCACACCGCCCACGTTCAATTTGCCGTCGGCTCTCGGGGGCAGATCAGCCAAAGGTTCTTCCAGATAACCTTTTACATGGCCGGCCCCATCCGCCTTGGCCAGCAGTCCGCAGGCAGGCCCGTCCCCTTTTATGCGCAGCGTTAATGAATCGGCTTTGTTTTTTAACTGGGCGCTCATCAGGCAGGCAGCGGTGAGCAATCTGCCCAGCGCTGCGGTGCAAACGGCGCTGGGGCGATGAAGCTGCTCCATCTTTTGTACAATATCCGTCGAATCTATTGCGTTTACAATGATCCCGCCATCTTCTGACAAATTACGTATCAATACTGCCATTGTGCCCACTTTCCTTCTGTGTATAACGTTTTACAGCCGTGATCAGCATCCGCTGAGAATTCCTTCTCAGCGGCCCAAAGGTTTCGCCGTCTTCTACAGCGCATATATCCAGCCCATAACGGCCGCACAAGGTTTGAATATGTTCTAAATAATAATAGTATTCACAAAATTTTTCTTTTATAGGGGCTGCAAAACCGTCTCTCTCGATCTGTATATCCATAGTCGTCTTACGCGCCGCTTTATCCAGCGTGTTTTTCCAGCGACATAAAAGGCCGTCATTTTCTGCCTTCAGGATATAAAGATGATTTTTCAGTATATGAAGATGTTTATACGGCGTGTTCATATCAAAAATAAAAACCGCATCCTTCTCCATAAACAGCGCGATTTTTGAAAAAGCCGTCTCCAGGTCCGCCGCCGCCAGATGGTTGAGGGTGTCAAAGGTAGAGATCATCCCCCGCACCGTTCCGTAAAGGTCAAGCTGTGTAATATCCTGCCGCAGAAAAAGCGCCGGCTTTTTGCTGCTGCGTTCCCCCTGCTTTTCTGAGGCGATACTCAGCATTTCAGATGATAGATCGACACCTACCATATCATAGCCGGCGTCTGACAGCCGCAGCGTCAACTCTCCCGTTCCGCAGCCTAAATCTACTAAAATACCGTTTTCAACGCCTTTGTTTTTTAAACGCCTGCATATTTCACGGCTCAAACGTTCATAATCCGCATCTTCGTTCAGTACGTCATAAAAGAAAGCAAAATCTCTGTACGCCATCATGCTCATATATCATTGCGAAGCAGGTCATCATAGCTTTCACGTCTGACAATCAGCCTGTCAACACCGTCTTTTACCATAACGACAGCCGGGCGAGGTACCCGGTTGTAATTAGACGCCATGGAATAATTATAAGCGCCGGTACACAGGACGGCCAAAATATCCCCGGGCGCCGTCTGTTGCAGCGGCGTATTTTCCTGCAGAAGGTCTCCGCTTTCACAGCAGCGGCCTGCGACGGTAACAATGGAATCTTTGGTCTGGTCTGCTTTATTGGCGCAGACGATCTCATAATCAGAACCGTATAAAATGTAACGCGGGTTATCCGTCATACCGCCGTCCACCGACACATAGGTACGGATACCGGGTATTTGCTTCACCGTGCCAACCGTATACAACGTTACCCCCGCGTCGCCTACGATGCTTCGTCCCGGCTCGATACAGATATGCGGTATGGGGATCGCCTTATCCTCGCAAAAGCGCTTGACAACTTCGGCCACACGCTCCATATATTTTTCCAGTGCGGTCGGGTCATCAGAGGGCAGATAGCAAATGCCAAAGCCGCCGCCCAAATTCAGCTCTTGTATCATAAACCCGCTGCGGCGATACATATCCTGTGCAAATTGAAGCATGACCTGTGCGGCATGTTCAAAGGGTTCTATATCAAAAATTTGCGACCCAATATGGCAGTGAATACCGGTAAGCTGAATACCAGGCAGCGACAGAGCCTTTTTAAAGGCTTCCTCCGCCTCTCCGGTCTCAAGCGCAAATCCGAATTTTGAGTCGATCTGCCCGGTGCGGATAAAATCGTGGGTATGCGCGTCAATACCCGGTTTGATACGCAGCAGCACCGGCATAACGGTATTTGAACTGGCCGCCAGGCTGGAGAGCGTCTCAAGTTCATATAAATTATCGGCCACAATATGCCCCACATGGTTTTCAAGGGCCATAGCCAGCTCTGCCGGGGTTTTATTGTTTCCGTGAAAATAAATATGTTCAGCAGGAAACCCGGCCGCAAGGGCGGTATAAAGTTCTCCGCCCGAGACGACGTCCACGCCAAGCCCTTCCTCTTTTACAATGCGGTAGATTTCTTTACAGCTAAAAGCCTTACTGGCGTAAAGCACCATGCCGCCGTTTTCATAAAAATGTTCTATCGATTGCTTCAGGCGCCTGCAGTTCTGGCGGATACGTCCTTCATCCATCACATAAAGGGGCGTGCCGTAACGCGAAGCCAGCGTCGTCGTATCGGCGCCCCCGACGCAAAGATGTCCCTCCTGATTTACGCTTAAATTTTCCTGCATTTATTCTTCACCCTCTCTAATATGTGTCGTAATTACTTCTTGCAGTTCTTTGATCCCATCGCCTTTTTCTGAGCTGACAAGTATAATGCCTTTGCAGGTATATTGTGAACAAGCAGTCTGAAAAAAAGATAGTTTTTCTGCGGTTTCGCTTTTTTTAAGTTTATCGCCCTTGGTCAAAACCACATGAAATGGAATTTGGTAATGCGTTAAATACTCCATCATCACAACATCGTCGGCGCTTGGGGCATGCCGGCAATCCAGCAGCTGCAATACCAGCGCCCGGCATCGCGTCAGGCCAAAATAGCCGTTGATCAGCTCATCCCAGCGCCGCCTCTCGCCTCTGGCGATTTTTGCGTAACCGTAGCCCGGCAAATCAACAAAATAAACCGCATCCACTTCATAAAAGTTGATGGTGGCGGTTTTGCCCGGCGTCGCACTTACCCGGGCAAGATTTTTGCGATTGCATAATTTATTAATAAGACTGGATTTTCCCACATTAGAACGGCCTGCAAAAATAATTTCAGGCCTGTCTGAGGGCGGCAGTTGTCCGGATAATCCGTAAGAAGCCTTAAAGTCCGCTTTTTGAAAATTCATGATTCTCCTTTGCCATTACTGCGGCAGCGATTTTTCAAACTGTTTGTCGTTCTTTTCGGCCTGAAGGCCGCTTTTTTTTACAGCCTTGGTTTTTCTGCCAAAGCTTTTTGTTCCCATCATTAAATCGGCCGCCAGCACCTCTTTAACCGTTGAGATGGGAAGAAATTGGATAAACTCTTTTACCTGCTGGTCGATTTCATAGAGATCAGGGACGTTGTCTTTGGGGATCAAAACAGTATGGATCCCCTCTTTATAGGCTGCCATGGATTTCTCTTTAAGGCCGCCGATAGGCAGTACCATACCGTGTAAAGTGATTTCTCCTGTCATCGCCACGTCCGCCCGTACGGGAATACCCGCCAGCGCGCTGATCAGCGCGCTGGCCAGCGTCACTCCTGCGCTGGGGCCGTCTTTTGGCACAGCGCCCTCCGGCGCATGGATATGAATATCAGCCTTTTCAAATTTTTCTGCTTCTATCCCATATTCTGCCGCGTGTACTTTTGCGTAAGTGATGGCCAAATGGGCAGATTCTTTCATCACGTCACCCAGCGAGCCTGTCAATTGCAATTTTCCGCTTCCCGGTTCTATCAACTGTACCTCAATAGGCAGTAATTCGCCGCCGATACTGGTCCAGGCTAAACCGTTGGCGATCCCCACGGTGTTTGTGCGGTTGAAATAGGACGGCTTATGCCTTTGCGGCCCTAAAAGTACTTCCAGCTTATCAGACGCTATCACAATGGATTCCACGCTGCCCTCGGCAATTTTTCTCGCGCATTTTCGCAGCACTTCTGTGATGGTGCGCTCCAGCGTGCGTACGCCTGCCTCGGCGGTGTATTCGTCTATCAGTTTGTACAGGGCTGTGGGCTGAAAGCGTACCTTTCCCGCTAAACCGGTTTTGGCTAATTGTTTGGGAATCAGGTGACGCTTTGCGATCTGAAATTTTTCGTTCCGGGTGTAACTTGTCAGCTCGATAACGTCCATACGGTCTAAAAGAGGCCTGGGGATAGAATCAAGCGTGTTGGCGGTGGTGATGAACAATACCTCAGAAAGATCAAACGGAATGTCGAGGTAATGGTCATGGAAGGCGGCGTTTTGTTCAGGGTCAAGGGCCTCCAGCAGCGCGGCGGCGGGGTCTCCCCTGAAATCCCCTGCAAGCTTATCGATCTCATCCAGCAAAATCACTGGATTATAAGATTTTACCTGGGACATGGTAGCCATAAGCTTGCCGGGCATGGCGCCCACATAGGTGCGGCGGTGCCCGCGTATCTCGGCTTCATCCCGTACGCCGCCTAAACTGATACGCGCGTACTTTCGGCCCATACATGCGGCGATGCTGTGGGCGATACTGGTTTTTCCAATGCCCGGAGGGCCTGCCAGACATATGATCTGTCCCTTTATATCCGGCGCAAGCTTACGCACGGCCAAAAGCTCGAGGATCCGTTCTTTTACCTTGATAAGCCCATAATGTTCTTTCTCTAAAATATTCTGCGCTTTTTTCAGGTCGATACGGTCCTCTGTATGTTCCTTCCATGGCAGTTCTAAACAGGTATCCAGATACGAGCGGATAACAGCGGCCTCCTGGCTGCTGCCCTGCATTTTTACAAGACGGTCTACTTCTTTCAGCAGCTTTTGTTCGGTTTCATCGGGCAGGCCCAGCTCTTTTATTTTTGCGCGATAATTCTCCGTCTCGCTGCGTGGGTCTTCTCCCTCACCTAGTTCTTCGGCAATGGCGTTCATCTGCTCACGCAGATAGTAGTCGCGCTGGCTTTTGTCCATTTCCTGATTGGCTCTATCCTCGATATCGCGCTCTATAGACAATACGTTGTTTTCATGCCGCAGGCAATCCAAAAGCTTTTCCAAACGGGCTTCCAGCGTATTTTGATCCAGGATCGTCTGTTTGTCCTGATATTTCAACAGCAGGTTGGACGGAATAAATTCACTTAAAAACTCCGGGTCGTCATTGGCGATAATGGTAAACACCACTTCACGGGGCAGCCGTGGGCTCAATCCAATATATGTCTCAAAAGCCTCTTTGATCTGCCTTGTCAAAGCTTCGCAGCGGTCTTTGTTCACCGCCGTTTTACGCAGCCGCGCCATCCGCACCTCAGCCATTAAAAACGGGCCGGAAGCATCTATCTGCATCAGCTTTCCGCGGTATTTGCCCTCTACCAAAACTTTTACCATTTCTCCCGAAGGCTGCAAAAGCTGTTTGACGTTGGCAACTACCCCGTAAGAATACAGGTCTTCTTTATGCGGCGCTTCCTGGTCGATGTCTTTCTGGGTCACCAGAAAAACCGGGGTGTTATGCTCCATCGCCCATTCGATTGCCGCGATGGAATGTTTTCTGCCAACCTCAAAATGGATAACATTAGTGGGAAAAACAACCAAACCGCGCAGCGCAATGGCAGGCAGTGAGATCTTTTCGGCAGAGCGTTCTATTTTTATTTTAACCTTTTGATCGGACATATCTTCTTAACCTCCAAAGAAACCGAGAATATACCTATCCTGTTATGGTACACATTGCTCATTATACTGGATACCGAAAGGTTTTGCAACCAAAACAAGGGCAACCTTACCAAGCTGCCCTTGAATTTTTTGTGAATTTTTATCAAACTTTATTTTTCGTCCATGCGTAAAATGAAAACTTTTTTCGATTACTGAAGCTATACAACTTTTACATTATGACTTTATGATAAGTCTTTTTTCCTTTTTTAATAACGATAGGCGACGAGAACAGAACAGGTGCAAACCGTTCATTGGGGTCAGACAGCTTCTTTCCATCAAAAACGACGCCCCCCTGCTGAATCAGACGGCGGGCTTCTCCTCTTGAAGAGCAAAGCCCCGTGAGCACCATCAGGTCCAGAATCCCGATCTCTCCATTCGTAAAGTTTTCAGCCGTAAGGGTGGTAGACGGCATATTGTCGCCCATACCGCCGCCGCCAAAAAGGGCTTTTGCGGTCTCAAGCGCCTGATTCGCCGCCTCTTTACTGTGTACCACACGGGTGAGCTCATAGGCAAGCTTTTCTTTTGCCGCATTGATGGAAGGGCCGTCCTGCTCGTTGATTGCCTCGATCTCTTCTACCGGTACATCCGTTAAAAGCTTGAGGCAGTTTTTCACGTCCGCGTCGTCGATATTGCGCCAATATTGAAAGAATTCATAGGGCGAGGTTTTTTCAGGGTCGAGCCATACCGCGCCGCCCTCGGTTTTTCCCATCTTTTTGCCCTCTTTGGTCGTCAGCAGCGTAAAGGTGAGGCCATGCGCCTCAACCCCTTCTTTGCGGCGTATCAGGTCTGTGCCGCCAAGGATATTGCTCCACTGGTCGTTTCCGCCCAATTCTAAACGACAGCCATAGTCTTGATATAGCTTTAAAAAGTCGTAGCTCTGCATCAGCATATAATTGAATTCCATGAAGGACAGCCCGCGTTCCAGCCGGCTTTTAAAGCATTCAAAGGTCAGCATGCGGTTGACAGAAAAGTGAACGCCGATATCCCGCAGAAAATCGATATAATTTAAAGACAAAAGCCAATCGGCGTTATTTACCATAAGCGCTTTCCCGTCTGAAAAATCCACAAATTTAGACATCTGACGTTTAAAGCACTCGGCATTATGGTCGATTTGTTCACGGGTAAGCATTTTTCGCATATCGCTTTTGCCGGTGGGGTCGCCGATCATCGTAGTCCCCCCGCCCAGCAGCGCAATAGGCCGGTGCCCGGCCTGCTGCATCCGCCGCATCACCACCAGCTGCAAAAAATGTCCCACATGCAGGCTGTCCGCCGTCGCGTCAAAACCGATATAAAAAGTAACGGGGCCGTTCCCCATCATTTCGCGGATGGCGTTCTCATCCGTCGCCTGGGCAATCAGCCCTCTTTGTTTCAGCGTGTCAAATACATTTTCCATCATGCGGATACTCCTTTTTTGTTTATTTGTATGAGCAATAAAAAAAGCCCCCTGCCAAATTGGCAGAGGACGAAACATTCGTGGTACCACCTCTGTTCGCCGGCGCCTTGCGGCGAACGGCCTTTGTGGGTTTAATAAACCTCACGCTGTAACGTGCGTTCACGTCCTGGCTTACTTACCCTGCATCATGGTTTCAGCCGGCTGCTCCAAGATGTATTCGCCCGGTATCACGCCCCCCTTTTCACCAAACAGGGGTTCTCTTTGCCGTTGCCTCCGGGGTACTGGTTCTTTTCTCAGCATTTCGATCAATGATTTTATTTGCACAAGAGGCGATTTGTCTCATCATACTAAATTCAGTCTTGGTTGTCAAGAGGGTAAAAGGTGGATGGATAAAGACGGTATTTTTCATGTAGACGCGGTTTTTGCAGCAATAAAAGCACATCGCAAAAATCTTGCTGCCGCGTCCCCTGGCTTTTTTGCGGCAATACGGCTGTGATGGAATATGCGCCCGGCGCCGCTTTCAATAGCATACGGTGAAAATATTGGCTGTGGCTGCCGATATACTCGATACCGCAAAGACACAGATCGCCTTTGACGTGCAGTAAATAAGGCTCTGAAATAAGCGGGCTTTCCATATCCTGCAAATTTATTTGTCCCGCAGGGCATACACAAAAACGGTACCAGCCAAAACCATAAAAATAGATCGGCGCCAGCCGATGGGCCGCAATCTCTTTTTCAAAGGCGCGGCGGCCTGAAAATACTTTTTCCCATTCATCTACGGTATGGATATGCTTGTATGCTGCGGTATCCCATAGACAAAACATTCCAAAAGCACTGTCAAGCCTTTGAGAAAAGCCGCCGTATCCGGCGCTTTGGTTTTGAAAGTTCATTCTTGTGAAAAAGACAGCATTTCACGTGCGCTGGCAAGTGAAAGTTCTGTCACACGGTCTCCGCTGATGATACGGGCCAATTCCTGGGCACGCTGGTCAGGCGAAAGAGGATGGATTTCAGTGTAGGTCCTCCCGTTTTTCACGTTCTTCTCTATCAACAGATGATGGTCGGCGCGCGCAGCGATCTGCGCCGTGTGGGTCACACAGATGACCTGACGCCCAAATGACGTCGCATGCAGCATTTCTCCGATGCGTCCGGCCGCCATGCCGCTCACACCGGTATCTATCTCATCGTAGATCACAGTGTCGATGGCGTCGGCATCCGCCAGTACGTTTTTAAAAGCCAGCATGATACGGGACAGTTCGCCCCCAGACGCGATTTTTGCCAATGGCTTTGGGCTTTCACCGGGGTTTGTAGAGATAAGAAATTCCAAGACGTCCTGTCCATGGACCGTAAGGCTCCCTGTTTTATGAGAAAGAGAAAATGTGATGTTCGGCATATTCAGAAAAGAAAGGGATTCTTTCAGCTGGGCGGAAAGCCTGTGAAAAGCCTCGGTCCGTGTTCGGGTAAGTTCAGCCGCCATTTTTTTGACCTGCGCGTAAAGGCCATCGCGTTGGTTCAGCAGCTCGCTCAGTTTTTCGTCCGAGAACTCTATTTCTTCCAGCTCTTGACGGGCTTTTTCCTCAAAGCTTAAAATCGCTTTGATATCCGGCCCATATTTTTGTTTAAGACGATAAATAACATCCAGCCGCTCTTCTATCTCAGCCAATGCGGCGGGGTCTTCTTCAAATTCATCCAGTTTCCCTTTGATCTCTATCAAAAGCTCCTGCGCAACGTAGTATAGTTCATTCCACCGGTCGGATAAATCAGAAAAATCGGGTGAATAAAGCCGGATCTCTTCCAAAGCCGTTTGATTGACAGAGAGCAGATCTATCACGCCCTGCGCGTCTTCGGCGCTGGAAAGCGCCGCCCCTGCAGCAGATAAAACTTCTGCGATACGCTGAGCATGGCGCAGCACATTGCGGCGTTCTATCAATTGTTCTTCTTCCTGCTCTTTCAAACCGGCCTGTGCGATCTCGTCCGTCTGATAACGAAGCAGTTCCAGCTTTCGGTCTTTTTCATCCTCGTCCATGGCAAGGGCTTTTATCTGTTTTTCAATGGCAACCAGACGGCGAAATTCCTTTTGATAGTTTTCCAGCAGAGGCGAAAGCCTGGCATATGTGTCCAGCAGAGAAAGGTGCTTAGAGGCATCCAGCAGGGTCTGATTATCATGCTGTCCATGAATATTGATAAGCCCGGCGCATATCTCGCGTAAAAAAGAAGCCGGGGCGGGTTTACCGTTGATGCGGCAAACGCTTTTCCCCTCCGCTGATATCTCACGCTGTAAAAAAAGCTGTTCCTCCGGCGTATAGCCCGCCTCCAGCAGCGTCTGCTCCGTCCGGGCGGGCAGCCCTTCAAACACCGCCCAAATACTGGCTTTGGGCGCGCCTGCCCGCACAATATCCTTTGAAGTACGGTTGCCGAGAATCGCGTTGATAGAATCGATCAAAATCGACTTTCCGGCGCCGGTTTCACCCGTCAGTACGTTAAATCCTTTTTGAAAATGTACAGTGGCCTTTTCAATTACCGCCACCTGCTCGATCGTCAATTCGCACAGCAATGTTTTTCACATCCTTTCCAGCCGCCGGGCCGTTGCTCAAAGCTGGGTCGTGTACTTTTTTAATTCTTCACAAATAGCGTGCGCGGCCTCTTCGCTGCGCATCAGCACAAAAAACGTATCGTCTCCCGAAAGGGTGCCCACCACGTCGTTCCAATGCATGGCGTCAAACACTTCGCAGGCGGCATTTGCCATGCCGGTATAACATTTGATAAGGACGATATGTCCCGCAAAATCTATTTTTAAAACAGATTCCCGAAAAATGGTTTCAAACCGGCTGGAAGTATGGGCCGTTTTTGTGGCCCCCGCCGCCGGAAGATACCGAAACAGGCCGTCTCCGGTGGCGGCTTTTACAAGCCGTAATTCACGAATATCGCGTGAGACGGTGGCCTGCGTCACATGGTATCCAGCTTCTTTAAGATAATGCAGCAAGTCTTCCTGCCGGTCGATAGGATATTGGCTGATCAATTCCAATATCTTTCCCTGTCGTGCATTTTTCATGCTTTTATCTACCTTTCAGTTTTTGGTCGATTGCTTTCAGCTGCCGGTTGCCGTATAAACTGACAAGCGGCAGGCTTTTATCAGATAAAAAAATTTCAACCGTTTCCTGCTCTGTGACAGCCAGCCAGCGTCCGCCGTCCGCCGCAAGCATCACCTGGGTATCCGGCGGCAGCTCCATCAAATGGACAGAAAGTTTTCTGTCGCCTGATAAAACCAGCGGTGGGGTATTCAAACTGTGCGCGCATACAGGGGTCACGATCATGGCGTTGAGCTCTCCATCTACAATGGGGCCTCCGGCTGAAAGAGAATAAGCGGTCGAACCGGTCGGCGTCGCCGCGATCACGCCGTCCCCCCGGTAATCGTTTACCTTAACGCCGTCGCAGAATACGGCGAAGCGAAGTGCCTTCATAACGCCGCAGGCGCCGATGACAAACTCGTTCAGGGCGTATGCGGTCTGTCCCGTCTGCGGAATCACCGCCTGCAGAAAACGGCGGTTTTCTATAGTGTAATCCCCTGTTGCCAAAGCCGCTAAACGTTCCAGTTCGCTTTCTTCCAAAGAGGTGAGAAAACCCAGCCTCCCCACATTGATGCCCAAAAGCGGCTTCGGGTCTTTCAGCAGGTGCGCCGCCGCGTGCAGCAGGGTCCCATCCCCCCCGATGGTGATAACCATATCACAGCTGGCCTGCGCCTTTTCACGGGGCAGATATTCCGCACCTTCTATAAAAAGCGTCCTCTGCAAAGAGTCTTTCAGCAGGCAGACGGCGCCGTACCCTTGAAGCAGCGCAGCGGCGCGGCGGGTCAAGCCTGCCGCTTTTTCTTTTTGAAGGTTCGGCTCCAATAATATTTTCATACGCTCCCTACTCTCCCGCTACGCCAGTTCTTCATGCGCCTGCGCAACCACCTTTGTTATCTCATCCGCAGAAAAAGCTTGTAAAAGGCCCTGTATACCCTTTTGGACATACAGAAGAAATTCAATATTTCCCTCCGGACCTTTTATCGGCGAAAATGACAGGCCTCTCGTCTGAAAGCCCGCCTGCCCGGCGTATCCTATAGCGGCCTCTATCACCTCTATATGCGTTTGTGTTTCCCGTACCACGCCTTTTTTACCCACTTTTTCACGCCCCGCTTCAAACTGGGGCTTGATAAGGCATACCCCGCACGCGTCGTCACAGGTTACGGCAGCCGCTACCGGAAAAATGTGCCGCAGAGAAATAAACGAAACGTCCACGCTGAAAAACTGGATGGGATCCTGTACAGTTTCAGGGTCTAAATACCGGATATTTGTGCGCTCTAAATTGACCACCCGTTCGTCGCACCGCAGGCTCCATGCCAGCTGGCCGTATCCCACGTCAACAGCATACACTTTTTGGGCGCCGTTTTGCAGCATACAGTCTGTAAAGCCACCGGTAGAAGCCCCAATATCCATACAGATCTTTTGCGAAAGGTCTAACGAAAAAATCTTCACCGCTTTCTCAAGCTTCAATCCGCCCCGGCTCACATAAGCCAGGTCTTTTCCGCGAACCTCCACTATGTCGTTCGGTTTGACGGTCATCCCCGCTTTATCCGCTTTTTCGTTATTGATATAGACGATCCCCGCCATGATCAGCGCCTTTGCGCGTTCGCGGCTTGGGGCCATCGCGTTTTGAAATAGATATTGGTCAAGACGTACGGCCGCCGGCATATTCACAGTCCCTCTTTCCATTGTTTGGCCAGGCTTTTTCCATCCAGCCCCAAACGGGCGCGCAGCTCGGCCGTTGAGGCATGGTCAAGATTTCTGTTTCTCACCGCCGCGATATGAAATCTTCCGCTATATCCCCGTTCAAGCAGAGCACTGGCCAACTGCTGGGCGATACCGCCCTCTTCGATTCCCTCTTCAGCAAAAAGAATACGGGAAAAATCCATCAATTCCTCACACAGCCCGGCAGGCAGCGGGTAAATCCTGGTCAGTTTAAAAACAACTACTGGAAAGCCCGCTTCCTCAAGCAGCTGCTGTGCTGAAAGTGCTTCTTCGGTCAACGCGCCGTATACCACGATCGCGCCCGCCGCCTTTTGATTTTTCAGCTTGAGGGGGATGCGGTCATAATCCGCGCCGCTGCAGCCAAGTTTGGACAGGGCCGCAGTTTCCTCACCCCGGGGGTATCGCAGCGCTTTAGGCCCTTCCAGCTCCAGCAGTTTTTCCATCCAATATCTCAGCTCGGCATAATTACAGGGCGAATAAACCGGCACACCCTGCTGGCTGAGATACGCCGCGTCATAGATACCCTGATGGGTCTCTCCGTCTCCCGGTACCAAACCCGCCCGGTCTACCGCTAAAAATACGTTGGCGCGCTGTAACACCACGTCATGGATGATCTGGTCAAAGCTGCGCTGCAAAAAGGTAGAATAGATGCACACTACCGGACGCAGCCCCCCTCGGGCCAGCCCCGCCGCAAATGTGACCGCATGCTGTTCTGCCATGCCCACGTCAAAAAAACGTTCACGATGCCGTTTCGAAAAATAGTTAAGGCCGGTACCGTATTTCATAGCGGCGGTTATGGCGCAGATATCTTTTTTTGTATTCGCTAAAAAAGAAAGTTTTTTTCCAAATTCGGCCGAAAAAGATTCCGCCGGGGCGACGTCAGGGTCAGCCACATGCTGCGCGTCAAAGGCCCCCACCCCATGAAATGCCCCCGGGTTCTCTTCGGCAGGTGTGAAGCCTTTCCCCTTTATAGTAATGGCGTGGATAAAGACAGGCTGGCCCTGGCCTTTTATATTCTCAAACAGATTGCACAGTTCCGTCAGGTCATGGCCGTCCACAGGGCCGATATATTGAAACCCCATCTCCTCGAACCATGTAGACTTATATATCGCGCGCCGCAGTGCAGACTTACTGCGCTGCAGGCCCCTTTCAATGGGTTTGCCTATCAGCGGCAGCTTATTCAAAAAGCTTTTTACGTCTTTTTTGGCTTTGTAATAATGGGGATTGGTACGAAGCGTGGTCAGATAACGCGCTACGGCGCCGACATTTTTTGAGATGGACATCTTATTGTCGTTAAGGATCACGATAAGATTATCCAGCGTGTCGATATTATTGATGCCTTCATATACCATACCGCCAGTAAACGCACCGTCACCGATAACGGCGATAACGTAGCCGGGTTCTTTTTTCAACTTTTTCGCCCGCGCCAGGCCGATTGCCGCCGAGATAGAGGTGCTGCCGTGCCCGGCGATAAACGGGTCGTGCGGGCTCTCTGCGATACATGGAAAACCTGAAAGGCCCTCTTGTTGCCGCAGCGTTTTAAACGCCGCCTTACGGCCTGTCAATATTTTATGGGTATAGCACTGGTGGCCCACGTCAAACACGATCTTATCGCGCGGGGAATCAAAGGCTTTGTGCAGGGCCACGGTAAGTTCAACCGTCCCCAAATTAGACGAGAGATGCCCTCCGGTGACCGAGACATTGGAAATCAAAAACTCTCGTATCTCCGCGCAAAGCGTTTCCAGCGCGGACATATCCAGACTTTTTATATTTTCAGGGGCATTTACATGTTCCAGATATGTCAAATTGCTTCACCAGCTTTTAAAAATCTCTGTTTAACCGCTGACCGGTCCTATCACAAGCGCCAAAACGACGCCAAGCACAGCCCCACCGATCACTTCGAACGGCGTGTGTCCCACCAGTTCTTTAAGCTGTTTATTGTTGCCTTCCGGGTCGCTCTCGTCAAGCCACTCCACCAACAGTTTGTTTAATATCTTGGCCTGGTTTCCCGTTTCGCGGCGTACCCCCATAGCGTCATACATCACAATGGCGGCTAAGATAAGCGCCAGAGCAAACATAGTCGAGTGTATACCTTCATATCTCCATACCGCAATCAATACCGAACAGACAAGCGCGGAATGTGAAGACGGCATTCCACCTGAGCCAATCAGCCGTTCAGCCTTGAACTTTTTCCCCATGATCCAGGCAAGCATTGTTTTTAATATCTGCGCCAGTGCCCATGCGGTCACGCCGAGGGTCAACACATAGTTTCCCTGCAGCGCCATTCTATACAGGTTCAAAAGATTCCCCCCATTTCAAATCAATGCGTACGTTCCAGCAAAGACGACGCATAACCGGCTAAAAATTCCGCCTGCGCCCCAAAGGTTTCTTCTAAAATGCAAATTGCCTCCTGCGTTAATGCAGCAGCAAACTCACGGCACCCTTTGATCCCTTTCAGCGAGGCAAACGTGATTTTGCCGTTGTGTACATCACTGCCAACTGGTTTTCCCAAAACATCCGTGGTAGAAATCACATCCAGCACATCATCCACGATTTGAAATACAAAGCCCAGCCGTAAAGCAAACTCCTCTAAAACCTCACGCTGGCGGGCGGTAGCTTCGGCGGCGACGGCACCCATCTGAACCGCCGCGTTGATAAGCGCGCCCGTTTTATGACGATGTACCTGGGTAAGCTCTTCTACTGTCAATGTCTGCTGTTTTTCAAAAAACAGGTCCAATTCCTGTCCATAGATCATGCCGCGCGCGCCTGCGCCGCCGCTCAATATTTGTACGGCCCGCATATTCTGTTTATCTGAAAGCCCGCTTGAAGCAAGCACTTCAAACGCTTCTGTCAGCAGCGCGTCGCCCGCAAGCAGCGCTGTCGTCTCATCAAAAGCCTTATGGCAAGAAGGTTTTCCCCGTCGGTAATCATCATTATCCATACAGGGCAGGTCATCGTGAACCAGAGAATAGGCATGTACCATTTCAACCGCGGCGGCATAAAAAGCCGCGCCTTCCATGTCGCCCTTCAGCATGTCGCAAACCGCTAACGTCAGCACGCCGCGCACCCGTTTACCGCCGTTCATAAGGCTGTAACGGGCGCCTTCCGACACTTTTGAGTCTTTCTGCCACAGGTTGTCTGTGCATGACTCCAACGCCTTTTGCACCTGGGCAAAATAAAAATCATAAGTTTTTTCACTTTGCATGGAAGTCCTCCGCCTTTTGCATTTTTACAGAGATCTCCTCTATCTGAACTTTTGCTTCGGATAATTTTTGATTACACGTCTCTAAAAGCCCGGCGGCTTCACGGTATAAGCTCACCGAGCGTTCCAGCCCCGTGTTTTCATCCTGCAGCGTTTCTAAAATCTTCTCCAACTCGGCCATATTGTCTTCAAAGCTTTTTTCCTCTGTCATTCCAGCTTCACATCTCTTTCTTTTGTTTGCGATACATGATCCACAGTACAGTCCAGCCGGTAGCCGTCTCCGGTAACGCACACATTCATACCTTCCCGCGGCAGGCGGTCTTTTGTGACGGATTGTCCCTCCAGTGTGACGATCGCATAGCCCCGTGCCAATATTTTGTAAGGGCTTAAAGAATCTGTCAGCGCGGCGTTTTTACCAAGCCGTCTTCCGGCGGCGTCCACGGCCGTTTTTACCGCTTGTAAAAGAGGGGCTTTTAACGCGCAAAAAAGTTCTTCGCGTAATTTTTCTATTTTTTCCCGCATTGCGAGAGACGGATGAGAAAAAACGTCTTGCAGATTATTATAACATGTTTTATACCTTTGAGAAACATACTCCTGTATATTTTTGCAAAGAATTTTCATTTTTTCCTGCATGGCGGCAGCGTCCGGCACAGCCAGTTCCGCGGCAGCGGAGGGGGTGGGAGCGCGCAGGTCGGCGACAAAGTCAAGAATGGTGTAGTCCACCTGATGGCCCACGGCCGAAATAACCGGTACGCTGCACGCAGATACCGCCCGTGCAACCCATTCATGATTGAATACCCACAGATCTTCCGCAGAGCCTCCGCCCCTTCCCACAATGATGACCTCAGCCCGGCCGTCCTCGTCCAGCGTCCGTATGGCGCTGGCGATCTCCAGGGATGCATCGGCCCCCTGTACGTTTACCGGACACAACAAAAAATGCGAAAACGGCCAGCGTCTGCCCGCCACATTTAAAATATCCTGTAACGCCGCGCCCGTTTTGCTGGTGACCACCCCAATCATTTTTGGGACGGCCGGCAGAGCCTTTTTATGCACTTGGTCAAACAGGCCCTCTTTTTCCAGCCGGGATTTCAGCTCCTCAAAAGCCTGCGCTGCCGCTCCCGCCCCGTCAGGAAACATCGCGTCGGCATATATTTGAAATGCGCCGTCTCTTTCATAAAGAGAGATCCTGCCCCGCAGCAATACCTGCATACCGTTCTGCGGCGCGAAGGCCAGCCGCTGCGCGTTCCCTCGAAACATGACCGCCTTTACGCTGCACGCAGCGTCTTTTAAGGT
>JAUNTE010000016.1:0-1642 GCA_030538855.1 Oscillospiraceae bacterium | reverse complement strand
TAAAATAGCAGTGTCCGGTTTTGTAATGGCAGGTAAAATTGGATATTTCTCCGCGAATCGCAACATCGGTCAAAACCGCGTCGCTTTCCAGTAAAGTTTTTACATAACGGTTCAGCGCGGTCACTGTAATAAAATCAGCCAATATATCCGCCCCCCGCAGCTAAAACAGCAACGCCGATGGCGTTGTCTGAAGAAAAACGTCCCGGTACAAAATATACGTCTTCCATATTTTTCTGCACATACTCCCGGATCACTTCACTGCTCATAACACCCCCCGCGCAGACGGCGGGAAGGCCCGGATATTTTTTACGCGCGTTTGAAAGCATTTCAACAACTGTCTGGGCAATACAGTCCAGACAATATCGCGCTATTGTTTCAAAAGGATAGTTTTTTTCGATCAATTGATTGCATTGGTTTTCAAGCCCTGAAAAACTGCATTCACACCCGCGCACGCTGGTTTTGGGGGTTAAACTTTTGTCACACCGGGCGGCAAGGTCGCTCATATAACTTCCCGCCGGAAAAGGAAACCCCAACTTTACGCCGATCCTGTCCACAGCCTGTCCGGCATATAGATCAGTGCTTCCCCCTGCCTTTTCCATGATTTCGCTGCCACAGCAGCGCAAAAGCTCTGTAGTGCCGCCGGAAATATGAAAGATCAACGTCTCACTGTGAAACAGCGTGGGCTTGCCGCAGGCGTAAAGCGCGGCGGCGATATGTCCCTGCTGATGCGTGGTCTCAACCAGCGGCGCTTTTAAAGAAAGTGAAATCGCTTTGGCTGCCGACAGCCCGGCCAGAAAACACGGCATATATGAGCCCTGGGCTGGACGCGGTTTGGCTGAAACCCCGATGCTGCCTGCCAGAGAAATGCTGCACACCGCATTTAATTCTTCCAACAGGGCTGGCAAAGCCAGAGTATGATGAAAAACGGCATCAGATTGCCGCAGGCCAAGCTGGCCCTCTTTTACAGGCAAAAAACGTTTCACATCATAAACGACACTGGCGGTATCCGTATCGAATACCGCCAGAGACGTCGCATAATTGCTGGTATCTATCCCTAAAGTCAACATGACGTGTTTTCTCCGTGCTTTTCTCTTGCGACGGTGCCCAGTACGCCGTTGATGAACTGATAATCGCTTTCACCGGCAAATTTTTTTGCAAGCTCAACGGCCTCGTTGATAACGACGCTGTCCAAGTCTTGTTTAGGGCCATACAGCATCTCGCAGACGGCAAGCCGCAAAATAACCTGACAGGTACGGGGCAGGCGCTCAAACTGCCACCCTTTTAAATTTTCGCTTACCAGCTTGTCCGCTTCTTCTGCATGCAAAACAGAAAGCCGCAAAATCTCTTCTCCGAAAGCGTCTATTTCATATTCTCCGCATTCGCGGGAATCCTGTAAAATCTGGTCCAGCTCTCCCGAACGGAAGGACAATTCAAATCCGCCGACAAATGCGTTTTCTCTGGCTTTTCTTCTATTCATATGTTTTTGTTTCCTCACAAGATATAAAGAGGCCGCCTTTGCGGTTGCAAAGGCAGTCTCACGGATTTAAAATTATTTTTCTTCACTATCCGGCTGCTGAATAACGCCGTTTGCAATAACATGTACTTTTGAAACCGTAACATGCGTCAGGTTTTGAATAGCTGA
>JAUNTE010000259.1 GCA_030538855.1 Oscillospiraceae bacterium | reverse complement strand
CGATAAACGCCGCGCGCGGCTGAAAAAGCGCCGTGTGCCTGTAAAAAGCCTGCTTTGGATGGCCGCCGCTTTTGGCGCGGCGGGCCTTTGGCTGGGTATGTATCTGTTTCATCATAAAACAAGACACACGGTTTTTCGGTTTGGCGTCCCCGCGATGCTGTTTGTGCAGGCCGCTTTTTGCGGATTTCTGTTCTGGCGGCTTTTGACGGCGGGCGCGGCGCCCTTGTAAAAATGTTGGCTGCGTTATATAAAAAGAATAGAGAAAGCGGGACGTATTTTTATACGTCCCGCTTTCTTTTTGATTTTTTATTGTGCAGCAGCGCGCCTTTCTAAGCGCGCGTCGCGCAGGGCAAAAAATAAACTTTATAACCTCAGCCGCAGCGTTTTTCATTCCCTGCTATTTTTTATTGTATTTATGATCGCCGGGGATGCTTTAATCCTGGACGCCGGGAATGGCGGGCAGGCTGTCAAAGCCGGGCTTTAAATCTTCATCAGTGGGGATATAATCCGTCATCCTGCCGTCCAGATAAGAAGAGTAAGCCGTCATATCAAAATAGCCGGTGCCTGTCAGGCCGAACAGAATGGTTTTGGCCTCGCCGGTCTCTTTGCACTTCAGCGCTTCGTCAATGGCCGTGCGGATAGCGTGGGCCGATTCAGGCGCGGGGAGAATGGTCTCATGTTTTGCGAAGAAGACGGCGGCGTCAAAAACTTTGGATTGCTCTACGCTGACGGCCTCCATATAGCCGTCATGATACAATTTGGAGAGAATGGGGCTCATGCCGTGGTAGCGCAGGCCGCCCGCGTGATTGGCCGAGGGGATAAAGCCGCTGCCCAGCGTATACATACGGGCCATAGGGGTGATCTGCGCGGTATCGCAGAAATCGTATGCGTAGCGGCCCCGGGTGAGCGAGGGGCAGGAGGCGGGCTCGACCGCAATGATACGGGGGTCGGCCTTGCCGCTGATCTTATCCCGCATAAAGGGGGCGATAAGGCCGCCCAGATTAGAGCCGCCGCCTGCGCAGCCGATGATGATATCGGGGTATTCTTCGATGAGCTGCAGCGCCTTTTCAGATTCAAGCCCAATAACAGACTGATGCAGCAGCACCTGATTGAGCACCGAACCAAGCACATACCGGCAACCCTCAGTGGTGACGGCTTTTTCAACCGCCTCGCTGATGGCGCAGCCCAGGCTGCCGGTACAGTCGGGGTCATGGGCCAGAATTTTACGCCCGGCCTCGGTGGTGTCGCTTGGGCTGGCGATAATATTCGCGCCGAAAGTGCGGATCACATCTTTGCGGAAGGGCTTTTGCTGATAGGAGGCCTTTACCATGTATACCGTCAGATCAAGGCCGAAGAAGGCGCAGGCCTCGGCAAGGGCGGTGCCCCACTGCCCGGCGCCTGTCTCGGTGGTAAGGGTAGTCAGACCCTGCTGTTTGGCGTAATAGGCCTGTGCCACCGCGCTGTTCAGCTTATGGCTGCCGCTGGTGTTGTTGCCCTCAAATTTATAATATATTTTAGCGGGGGTGCCCAGCGCCTTCTCCAGCTCGTAAGCGCGGCACAAAGGGGACGGACGGTACATTTTGTAAAATTCGAGGATCTCAGCCGGAATATCCACAAAACGGGTCTCGGCGTCCATTTCCTGATGGGCCAGCTCTTTGCAGAAAACCGGATAGAGATCGGCTTCAACGGCCGGCTGCATGGTGGCGGGGTTAATCATGGGGTCCGGCTGCTGTTTCATATCGGCCCGCAGATTGTACCAGGCCTTCGGCATCTGCTCTTCTGTCAGGTAGATACGATGCGGTATGGTTTTCATAATAGGTCCCTCTTTCTTTATCATGATATAGAATAGCCGAAGGCTATTTTTAACAAAAGATCAAAGCGAAGCGCGCTTAAAAATAAAAAAATGCTCTTGCCCCAGTCATCCTGGGACAAAAGCATACATCACTTCTGCGGTACCACCCAAATTGCCGCTTTATAAACGGCCGCTCGGCTCATGTACGATCATACACGCTCCCCTGATAACGGGCGGAGTCCCCGTCAGACACTACTTGGCGTTCGCCGTTCGTCCTGCCCTCACAGGTCCATTCAGCCGGTTCCGTCCTGCCGCGTTTCCACCCTCGGCGGCTCTCTGCAAAGGCCGGTCTATCCGCTTACTCTTCCTGCTCAACGGTTTTGCTTTGATTTCATGGTTATTATAAAGCGGCCGTAAAAATTTGTCAAGCAATTTTTTGAAAAGGACCCCGCCAAATCAGGCAAGAACTATAAAATCTGCCCGTACCGCGCCCTTTTTGCGGGCCGTAATAAAAGGCGCGGCGGCTGAAAAACAGCCGTTGAGGGCCGCAGTCATCAGCAGGCGCGGCGCAAAAATCAGTAATTTTCAGCCTTTACTTCAAAATAAGATTGCTTATGGCTGCAGACAGGGCAGATGGCGGGGCATTCGTCGCCGTAGTGAACGTGACCGCAGTTGCGGCACACCCACATGACCTTTTCGCCTTTTTTAAACACCCAGCCGTTTTCAACGTTTTCAAGCAGGGTCAGGTAGCGCTCTTCATGGGTCTTTTCGATATTGGCCACTTCTTCAAACAAAAAGGCGATATCTTTAAATCCCTCTTCGCGGGCGGTTTTGGCAAAGGTGGCGTACATATCGCTCCATTCATAATGCTCTCCGTTGGCGGCGTCTTTCAGGTTGGTATCGGTATCCTGAACGCCGTCGTTCAAAAGCTTGAACCATATCTTGGCGTGTTCCCGCTCATTGGCGGCGGTCTCTTCAAAAATCCCGCCGATCTGCTCATAGCCGTCCTTGCGGGCGCGTTCGGCATAATAACCGTATTTGGCAGCGGCCTGGCTTTCGCCTCCGAACGCGACTACCAGATTGGCCTCGGTTTTGCTTCCTTTAAGCTGCATAATGAGTTCCCCCTTGTTTTGTAATTTAACACTAGTATAGGCATACAGCGGGGCAAAATATGCAGAGCGGAAGGGGAAAATCACAGTACCGGCCTATCGGCGGAAAGAGCCGGGGTGAAGTAAGAGCGGAAAAACGGCGAAAGGTTTTGAACGAAAAGAGGGTCTGTGTCCAAGAGGCTGCGGTTGCGCCATAAAAAGTCCATCAGGGCTTTGGACGTACCGGAGGCCGGGAATGCTGCTACCGCGCTGTGATCGGGAAAGGCGGCGCATATGGCCTCATACAGCTTTTGTTCATCTACCCGATAACCAAGAAAACCGGCGAGGGTGTTGAAAAACGTAACGGGACGCATGCCGGCAGGAATACTTTCTGTTTGGGTATAAGAAAGTAATACAAGCTGTTCCGCTACGCCAAAAGAAAAAAACATATGAGGCGTATTCCCGCATAGAGACAGCCCCGCATAAATATGGGC
>JAUNTE010000258.1 GCA_030538855.1 Oscillospiraceae bacterium | reverse complement strand
AAGCCCCTTTAGGGGCAGCCCGGGAAAGTCGCGCGATTGGCAGACCTTTCAATGAGCCTATAGGCTCTGCCCAAGGCATGCCCCAAGGGGGCTTGTGCAAACCACCGGCACGGCCGGTGGTTATGATTAGTAGAGCCGCAGAGGCGCCCGATACTTTTTGACCTTTGACAGAAGGGGTTAAAGGGCTGTTTTTGACGAAAAGAAAATGAAAGCCGCCTTGCAGCTTTTTTTGCTGCATGTTATGATGAAAAAAGGAGGGGCTTTTATGAAAATTTCGACAAAAGGGCGCTACGCTTTGCGGGTGATGCTGGACATGGCCCGGCAGCCGGAAGGGGCGTATACCTCATTAAAAGAGCTTGCCGCAAGGCAGGGGATATCGATGAAATATTTAGAAATGATTGCAGGCACCCTGAACCGGGCGGGTTTACTGGAGAGCCGGAGGGGGAAAGAAGGGGGCTACCGTCTGGCCCGGCCCGCCGCCGCTTACACGATAGAAGAGATATTAAAACTGACGGAGGGCAGCCTTGCGCCGGTAGCCTGCCTTGACTGCGGCGCGCCTGCCTGTAAACGCGCCCCGGAATGTTTGACGCTGCCCCTTTGGAGCGAACTGGACAGAGTGATCAGGGAGTATCTGGGCGGCGTGACCTTGGCGGACCTGTTAAAAAACGGAGAGGGCCGGGCAGACGCGGAAGAAGAAAATAAGGGAAGGAGGGATGAGGATGTATGAATCAAGATGCGGGATTTGCTGTGAGCAGTGTGAAGGAAGGGAAGAAGCGCACTGCAGCGGCTGTCTACAGATGGAAAAAGCCTTTTGGGGCGGTGACTGCCCTGTAAAAAGCTGTTGTGAGGCAAAAGGGCTGGACCACTGCGGCCTATGCCCGCAATTTCCCTGCGAGGTGGTGTCAGGGATGGGAAAGGACCAGGGATACGACCCGGCCCCCCGGCTTGCGCAATGCCGGAAATGGGCACAGAAAGGATAGAGTGGTAACAAATATAAGCCCCCGGCCGGAGGAAAAAGAGAAGGAGGGGGCAGACCCGCAAAAACCTGCGGTATGATGGCCGCACAGAGGTTTGACGGGTGTTTTGGCGGTACCGCGGCGGAGGCAAACGGGGCGGCGAGGGAAAAGGCCGCCCTGTTTTGCCCCTGTAAACGGGCGGAAAAGACGCGGACAGAAGAACGCCAAGGAGAAACATCTGGCGCGGCAATGTAAGAAAATGCCGCTGTGAGGAGAAGGATTTTCAGATATGGAGTTGTCAAAATCTGATTGACGGCCGCAAAGGGCGCCCGCGCGGATTTTACCTGCCCTGTGTGGGGGATCTGTGTTTTATAGTTACAGAGCGGTTTTGATATGTCGCTTTGGATGGATAACAGCATCAAAGGCTGGGTAATCTTGATGAGGATCACCCAGCCTTTTTAAATACGCCGAACGCAAAGACCGCCGGTTTAAAACCGGCGGTTTTTATGTTGCCGAACCTTTTGCGGCCGGCTTTTGCAAAACACCGTGGGGAAGAAAGCTTAACTTTTCGGTGAAAAGCCGTCAAAGCGAAGCCCTTTGTTTTGCGTGTAATAGCAAAGGGCGGCGCGGATAAAATCTTCAGGAAAGCCGTAATATTCGGCCAGCTGCCAGGCCTCAGTATAGCCGCGGCCCATGGCCAAAGCCAATTCTTCAAACGGGAGATACCGCTCAAAAGCCCGGCGGTTGGCCTTGTATTCATGTTTTGCAACCAGATCGTAAGGGCTGCTGACCGTGTGCATGGCCCCGGTGGCGCAGTGCCCGCACTCATGCGCCAAGGCCTCGGTATAGGCGCGCAGAGAGGGGAACTTGCTGAAATCAAGAAAAATTGCATAGCGGCCGTTCAAGCAGATAGAGGCGGCGTCGGTAAAGCCGATAGGGTATAAAAACAGGGAAATATCCTGTGCGGCGACATCTTGATAAATTTTTGAAAGTGACGACATTGCGGCCCTCCCGGGCGGCTATTTTTTGTCTTGCTGCTGCGACAACTTAAACAGCCGCGCCATCTCAAGCAGTTTTTGTTTGTTTTCTTGGGTGAGATCCTGACTTTCTTTGTGAAGCGCATAGGTGAAATCGTCGAAGGTGAGGCCGTCGCCGGCGGGGCTGGAGGACGGCCCGGCGCCTTTTAAGAGATAATCGGCGGTGACGCCAAAATAATCGCACAGGCGCAGAAGGGTTTCATAATCGGGTTCACGCTTGCCGGTTTCATATTGTGAGATGGTACTTTCAGCAAGGCCCATACGCGCGCCAAGCTGTTTCATTGAGAGACCGCGTTCTTTACGTAAAGCGCGAAGCATTTTCATAAAAAGCACCTACCTTATGCTTTTAGTATATCCTTCACGCTATGAAAAGTAAAACGATTTCTCAATATGACAAGAATATGCTTGACGAATTGTGAAATATGATTTACAATATATTTAAACTTCACAATATGAATGGAAAGGAAGGCTGCATTTCCCGTATCAAAAGTTTAACAGTTTATAAGACCGATATTCAGGACAGAAAGAGGGAGAAAATGGAAAGGATATATCGAAACATGAAGCATGACCAACGCCCGCGTTTGGCCAAAGAGGCAAAAGAGGCGCTGGAGATGAAACTGAGCTATGGACAATATAAATGGAGACAGTTAGAGGAAAAGGAGAGGGAACGAAATGGAAAAAAAGAGAATGGGAGCAGAGAAAAAACGCTGGCCGGAGGACATTGCGGCTGTCTGCAAAGCCGCGTTATCGCAGGGGGAAAAGGTAAAGGAACTGGAAAAAAGATATGGCGTGCCTTTAGCAACTTTATACCGATGGAAAAATGGAGAGGCAAAAAAAGAAGGGCTGCAGAAAAAAGAGACGAGGTTTGAAAGTGAGATGGCGGAAAGTGCGGCGCGGGGCGCTTTGGCGGCGGTGAAGCTGATGGAGCGGAGGATCGCCCAGAGCGCGGCCGCAGAACGCAGACGCGAACGGCTGCTGCGTGAGATAGCGAAAGCGCCGCAGGGGGAAGGACGCAAAGATTTGGAGCGGCGTTTGAAAGAATTGGAAGAACCGCTGAGCGCAAGCAGCCTTACCACCATGTATAAGGCGCTGGCGGATAAAAAAACGGCCGAACCCGCCCCTGTGCGGGTGGAGGTGGTGCTGGGAAAAGAGGGGGAGATATACGCGGGATAAAAAGATACAAAGCGGCGGTGGCGTGAAAGCAACGCGGCTTTGCAGGCGGAGCGGAAAGGGCCGCAAAGGCGAGCCTTGGGAGTAAAAGGGACGCGCCAAGGGTGGGCGGTACAGAGCGGGAACCGGGAAATGCGGGCGAAGCGGGACAGATGCAGAAAAGACATGGGGCCGGGAAAAACATGTTTTGGCCCGGCGTCATCTGCAGAGGAAGGGCGG
>JAUNTE010000257.1 GCA_030538855.1 Oscillospiraceae bacterium | reverse complement strand
TGGGCATTCAGATATATCCCGAGGGGCTGCAGCCGGTAGGCGTTTTACAGCAGGCCCCGGGCGGTTTCTTCGTTTTTGCCATATTGATGGCGCTGGCTATTTTTATTGAGACAAAAACCGGCCATAAAATCAAACGTACCGTCGGCTGTGAAGGCTGTAAGGGCTGCGCCGGCGGCGAAGGCTGCCCTTCGCAAGAGAAAGGAGCTGATTGATCATGGCATTGGCTGCTATCTTTTTCAGCATGATCCTCGTCAACAACTATGTGCTGGTACAATTTCTTGGTATCTGCCCCTTTCTCGGCGTATCCAAAAAGCTTGACAGCGCGGTGGGTATGTCGGCCGCCGTCATCTTTGTTATGACGCTGGCCACGGCGGTGACATGGCCCATCTACGCCTATCTGCTTGCCCCGAACGGCCTGCAGTATTTGCAGACCATCGTATTTATTCTGATCATCGCCGTGCTGGTACAGCTGGTTGAACTGGTTTTGAAAAAATTTATGCCCCCGCTTTATAAAGCGCTGGGCGTGTACCTGCCCCTGATCACCACCAACTGCGCTGTGCTGGGCGTGACCATCCTCAACATCAAAAGTGAATATGATTTTGTTGAGAGCATCGTCTGTGCGGTGGGCGCCGGCGTCGGCTTTATGCTGGCGATGGTACTGTTCAGCGGCGTGCGCCGCCGCCTTGAGGACGCCCAGCCCCCCAAATGCTTTCAGGGGCTGCCTATCACGCTGGTAGCGGCAAGCATCACCAGCCTTTCCTTCACCTGCTTTGCCGGCATGGTGGAGAAGATTTTCGGCTAAGGAGGAAAGACCCATGGATATTGTTATCGCAGTTATTCTGGTCACCGTCGTGGGCATCCTCGGCGCCGCGATCTTGGTGGTTGCCGCGCAGTTTATGCATGTGGACGAAGACGAACGCATCGGCGAACTGACCGGCATTTTGCCGGGCGCCAACTGCGGGGCCTGCGGCTACGCGGGCTGCGCCGATTATGCCAAAGCCATGGTAGAGGCGGGCGCGCCCGTTAATAAATGCGTGCCCGGCGGCAAAAATACGGCGGACGCCGCCGCCAAAGTGTTGGGCGTTGAGGCGGGGGACGTGGCCGTCAAAAAGGCCGTGGTTATCTGCCAGGGCAGCTATGAGCACACCAGCGACAAGTACGAGTACGAGGGTATTCAAAGCTGCGCCGCCTGCAACGCGCTGTATAACGGCCGTGCGGCCTGCCGGTTTGGGTGCCTTGGCTACGGCGACTGTGTGAGAGAATGCAAATTCGACGCCATCGCGGTTGACAACGGCGTGGCGCGGGTAAACCCTGAGGCATGTACCGGGTGCGGCGCCTGTGCGGCGGCGTGTCCCAACAACATCATCAAGGTGCTGCCTGAGAGCGAAAAACCTGTGGTGCTGTGCGCGAATAAAGAGCGCGGCGCCCTGACCCGTAAGGGCTGCGACGCGGGCTGTATCGGCTGCATGAAATGCGCCAAAACCTGTCCCGTTGACGCGATCACCGTAAAGGATAACGTCGCCACCATCGACCATGAAAAATGCATCGGCTGCCGTGAATGCGTCAATGTCTGCCCCGTGTCGGCCATCACCCTGCCCAAAGCGTTTTAAACATGGGCAAACGGACGAGGCCGTCTGTATTTTATTGGACGGCGCGCTGAAATTTTGGCGCGGTTACTTTAACAGCAAGGGCCCGGCGTTTAGGTATAAACGCCGGGCCCTTTATTTTTAATTGGTTTTACGGTGCAGACGGGGCTGCGGCAAAGCTTTTACGCCGGGCAGATAGAGAGCAGGCGGCATACCGGCCCCAGAAGGTGTGAGCAATCGAAATCACCGCTTTTTATGCAAACAGCGCGGTCTGCGGCATTAAAAAACAGCCTCCGCGAAGCGGAGGCTGTTTTTGGACAATCACCCGGCTGCCGCGATAGCGGCGAGGGCGAGGCTGTCAAGATCAAATATTTTTATTGCGCAGCAATAAAAAATAGCCGGAAACGAAAAACGCTGCGGCTGGGGTTATAAGGTTTATTTTTTGCCCTGCGCGACGCGCGCTTAGAAAAGCGCCCTGCTGCATAATCAAAAATAGTATCAGTATAACCATGAATTAAAAGTGTGATTTCACAAAAAAACGCATGAATACAAGGTTGTTTGCATTTTTAGGACATTCAAACACAGCGAATTTTAACTCTTGGGTGCCCAAATGGTGCCCGGATTTCCTGCGGAGATATAAAGCAATGTAAACAGTTATGCGGATGAAGCTATATATTTCATTCCTGTGCGGTTCCGCAGTAGGACTTCAATTTCAAAAGGCAGATAGATATACCCTTTATTCCTTTTGCTCTCACTCTGCAAAGGCGTGCTCTGTAAGGCTTTTACTGCCCTTATTGCGTAACAAATAAGTACCATAATAACAGGGGGCGAAAGCATTGTTTGATTTCCCCCTTGACTGCCTTACAAGCAGAGGCAGACGGTTTTGTCAACGACGGCAAAGCCGTTTATTTTATCATTGACAAGGATGGCTGGCTCTGCTATCTAACATTCGGATTATGCTCATTTTGTTGGGCATTGCCCACTTTCCAAAAATGGAGAATACATCATGATTGCATCATTTTTAACAATTAACACCTCCTCTATTAGTTCGTCGTTTATATTGTATTTTTGCTGATACAACTCATTGTGCCTACTGTAACCACCCCAGTATTCGCTCTCTATTTTGTGGTTTTTTTCCGCTATTTTATAGTGATATTCCGGTACAGAAGATGTCCTCCATTCCCCTTCCAGAAATTCTTCACCTACTTTTACAATCAGTTGATAAGTGTCCTGTGTGTTATTCTGAATCATCAAATCGCCGTGAGGATAAAAGCAGGTTGCGCCGCTTCCGAACGGCTGTGTTCGGTTTGAATCAGGGAAAACATCATAACCATGCCTGTGTCGTTCAATGACCGTAAGAGGCGTGTGAATAGTCATCCAAAAAATAAGGTTGGAAAGCTGACATAAGCCACCTCCGGTTCCCGCTTCAAAAGTCCCATTTTTAAGTACCATTCCTTTTGCATAGCCTTTGTGTCTTGACGGTTTTCCAATCAGTTTCCAATAACTAAATATTTCTCCAGGTTTTATTGTAATCAAATTAAGCTGCTTGCAAGCAATTTTCAGATTGACAATTTTATTTTCTTGCAGCCACATATCAACATCTTTTAGTTTTCTCAACAAGACGGTTTTGTGTGAAAAACAGGTATAGGGCAACAGCTCTTTTGAAAAATGTCGTGCAAATCCCCGGCGTTTTGTTACCCACATGATTTTTCGCAAGGCACTATAATACAGCATTCCTGATCTTGCTCTCAGTGCAGAGCGCTTTAATGGCTGTTGCATGGCATTTCCCTCCCTTTGT
>JAUNTE010000256.1 GCA_030538855.1 Oscillospiraceae bacterium | reverse complement strand
AGGCCCAGCTGTCCGCTTTCGCCATTCCGCAAACGCTGCGCCCTCATAAAGACCTATGGTATCTGCGCAGGCGGTATTTTCACTATCCTTATGAAAACGGCTATCAGCTTTATTTCGGGCAAAAAACAGCCGGGGGCGGCCCCATTTTTCTGCTTGTCGTTCAAAAGGTGCCCGTCCCCGAGGCGCAAAGCTGCGTACTGCGGGTGGTGGATTATCTGGGCGCACCTGAAGACTTTGCCCTGCTGGGCCAGGCTTTTGACCTGCTGATGCTGAACGCCGGGGCCGAATATCTTGACTGTTATGCCTATGGCATGCCGGAGGATGTGATGGCCCGGGCCGGGCTCTCCGCCCGGCTGCCCGGGGACGGCGCCGTTATCCCAAACTATCTGTCGCCCCCCCTTCAAGAGAATACAGAATATTACTGTTTCACCTCGCAAGCCCAAAACTTTCTTCTTTTTAAGGCGGACGGAGATCAAAACCGTCCTTCTCTTCTTTGACGTTTATAGAATCAAGTTAGCAATTCGTCATTTTTTTGGCTATATAGTCATTTTTCGGTACAAAAAATTTCTAAAAAGTGTTATGCTTTCCTATATGAAAACAGGAACTTTTTCATTGTCCGGCTATTTTCAGGCGGCGGCTCCTGTTATTCTCAATACATAGGAAAGGCGTCATATATGAAGATATACAGCTATAAGGGCAGTTCAAATATCTCGGGCAGACGCATAAAAACTTCCCGGCGCCGTCTTGGCCTTTCACAGGCAGAGCTCGCCGTCAAGCTTCAGGTGGAAGGTGTATGCCTTGAACAAAAATCCATCAGCCGTATTGAGTGCGGCAGCCGCTGCGTAACAGATTACGAGCTTTTAGCTTTTGCATCGGTATTAAAAACCACCGTTCAGTGGCTGCTTACAGGAGAATGACCTTACTGCCAAAATATCATATGAAAAAATGCCGGACATGCCTAAAAGACATGTCCGGTTCTTTTGTGTGATGAGGCCTTCCCGGCTGTTGCCCGGGGGCTGCGAAAAAGCTTTTTCGTTCTATTAAAAACAGCTGCCGCAAACAAGCATCTGCTTTTCCTCCGCCCGCCTTTAGATCAAATTGGAACTGTTGACAAAGCAGCCTGTCCAAAGAAAAAGCGATACAACAGAAAAAAGGCAGCCGGATTCCGCACCGCAGCACAATCTCGCAGCTGCGGCGGCGCCCGGTATTGCGGAAGGTGTTTCGTCATCTGTTTGTGAGAGCGGCACGGCAGCGCATCGCAGTAGGCCTCGCAAACAGCCGTCTGGTGGTGACGAATGCACCGATGTGAAGGTCGATGTCCCATGTCAGAGGAATCTGGCGAAGGCTCCGTGTATACTGAGAGCGTCGGGCGGCGTACACGAAGAAAGGGATACGGGTATTAGCGGAAAAGGTCAGGTACAGAGAAAGGAATGCCAAAACCGCCCGATACGGGAACGATACTCGCCAAGGCGATAAGCAAGTCATCCGCAAACTGAAAGGATCCCCCTTTCGTCCCTCAGCCCGGAGAAATCTGGAACGGCGGAACAAGCCGGAATATCAGGATGTATTGCGCAAGTATCAAATTTGGCGTGAGGGCACCTTTGCCGCCCAGAAATGACGAAGTTTAGAGACAATGGAGGGGAACCACTGCTCCTAAGCTGCTATTGTATTGAATCTGGAATGAATACTAAAACATATGGGACAACGTCGCATGGCGTTTTTTAATTTCATCTCTCTTCCTCACTCTTTAGAAGGATTTTGTTAACAGTTCAAACCCAGCCCTATATCCCGCAATATAAAAAAAGAGGTAAAAGCCCAATCGCTTTTCCTCTCAAAATCTTTCCATTATAGCCTTGGTAATTTGGTTATAGGATAGACGCATCTATATAACCGCGCGTCAAATCCTTATGTAAAACGTCTGACCATTCTTTTACAAGATAAACATTTACCTTGCAACCGATAAGATGTCTCATATCTCTTACCATATAATTTGCACGCAAGCACTTTATTTCCGCGCTTACGGGGTCAATGTATTCCACATCGATCCAATAGTTCTGTACATTCCGATAATTTCCTTCCCATTTCCCGTATCTGCCGCCCGGTTCAAATCTCTCCCATGTTTCATACGGATTCGGTTCCTGTTCTGATCTCATTTCCATTCCTGCATTTATGATTTTCCCAGAGCAGCAGGTCCCTTGTGCCAGAGCCTTATGCCGCCATGCCAATGCTTTTTTACGCCGTTTTTTGATGGTAGAACTTACGCTCCAGCCTACCGCAAACTTAATAATCGTGTTTATGATACCTCCCATAAGGAGATTCGTCTCCCATTTTAAAAGATAATCACCAAGCCCCATAAGATAAAAAACGACAGTTCCACAAACCAATACCGTTACAAGAATGATACCGCCCAAGTCACCTTCACCTTTGCCGCTGATGATGCATTCATCCCGATATGTATACTTCATTTTGATCTCCAATCAGATTTTATTAAGCGGCGCTTGATTTCTGTTCAAACATATCCGTGTTTTAACGTTAAGTATACAATAGCTGAAATAATCCGTCAATCTTCGGGCCAAGTTGTGATTGCTGACAAACCAAGCTCCGTAAAAAACGATAGCGTTTTTTTCGACTGATGAAACAAAAGTCCTCGGGAATACTGGATATATTCCCAAGGATTTTTGTGAAATATGCTGGAATGAAACGTCGAAGCTTTTCAACGGGAGATTTTGTCAACAGCTCCAAGTTGTGGCTGTTGATTTTCTTCAGCTTCTAACCTCTCAGGCAGACGGCATTTCATTATATCCTGACAAATCGGCAAAGTTCAATAAAGGCTCCATGGCGCAGGGCGGGTGCGGCAGATAAATAGCGGGACGCTCCATTTCACCATCATACGCGGGCAGGATATACCGGCTCTTCTTACAACTGGTCTTACAGCGCAGGCCGTGCACGCTCCCCGATATTTCGCTGCAGGGCCAATGTATGTCCATGGTCTCAGCCGGGTTATCTTCTACATGCTGCTGTTCTCAGCCCCCCTGTAACGCCGCTAACCAGCCAGAGGCCCAGTGGGGCCCAGTGAATAAAAACGTATGCCCCGCGGCATATTCCCTCTCAGCAAGCGCATGGTAAAGGCAGTTGCCTAAAAGGCAACGCCGACGCCCGTAAGCTAAAAATCATGGGGCATCGGCTGTCCGGCTCTTTGATAAGGGACAGATCCGGTTTTTGTATTGGTGGCCAAAGTGTCTTTTTGGCCTTTCAGACAAAAGGGTACGTTGATAAGTACTATTTCTCCCCTCACCATCGTCCGCTTTTTTACTGCGCACAGGGCATGGCGGTCACATTACTGCGCCCATAAAATCTCCTCTTATTGGATAATCGATCAAAATTCCATAATGTAAATTTCATTAACTGTATCAAAGAAGAAACCACATGACAACAGGG
>JAUNTE010000255.1 GCA_030538855.1 Oscillospiraceae bacterium | reverse complement strand
GATACTTTGATCTATATCAGTAAAGTGCTTTTTTACATTTTCCATGCAAATTCTTATTATGCTTTGCCATTTAAGTTCCTGTTCCTTGTTTCTCATATTCCCTTTCTGCAAACCGGAAGGTGTTTTTTATTTTTGCAATGAAAAAAATTGATTTAACAGCCTACGTTTTGCTGCGGCTGTTTTTATTGCTGCGCAACAGTGCTGTTGTAGTGCGTACCGCGCAGCAATAGAAAATAAACGTTAGAACCTCAGCGGCAGTTTTATTTATTTTCAATACACATTATAATATATATTGAAAAAAATAGCGAATAAAAAATGATTTTAAAGCAAAAAGCGTCTTTGCTATGGGCTGTAAAAACTGTTTTTTACCGGTTTGTTTTAAGATTTTGCTGGCTGTTGCCGCACAATAAAAATTGAAACAGAAAAAAGCGGGAAAATCACCGTGCGCCTATTGACTTTTTCATAAAGATTCCGTATACTAATACAGTGCTGTAAAGTTAAAAACTTTACAGAGACGAAAAAGGGAGGAGACGACGGTGGCCAAAGATCTGGAAATATCTTTTTTACTGGATTTCTATGGCGATGTTCTCACAGAGAAGCAGCGCGACGTCATGGAGCAGTATTATAATGACGACCTGTCTCTTGCTGAAATAGCCGCAAACTTCGGCATCAGCCGTCAAGGCGTGCGCGACAGCATCAAGCGCGGTGAAGCGATTTTGCTGGATCTGGAGCAAAAAGTGGGGTTTGCGGGCCGCTATCGTCTGATACAAAAGGGCGTGGAGAAGATCGAACAGCTGGCGAACGATATTCGGTTTTACGCATCCAGTGAATATATGCGCGGGGCGGAAGTATCACGCGCCGCTGAACAGATATTAGCGGAACTGCAAAATATCAGCGAATAACATGCTGCGGGCAGAGGAGAAACCATTTTGGCATTTGAAAGTTTGAGTGAAAAGCTTTCCGGCGCTTTTAAACGCCTGCGTCAAAAAGGAAAGCTGAATGAAAATGATATAAAAATAGCCATGCGTGAAGTGCGTATGGCGCTTTTGGAAGCAGACGTCAACATCAAGGTGGCAAAAGAATTTATCGCTGCTGTCACCGAGCGCGCCGTGGGACAGGAGGTTATGCAGAGCCTGACCCCGGCCCAGCAGGTCGTCAAGATCGTGAACGAAGAGTTGACGGCGTTGATGGGCGGCGAAAGTGAGAAGATACATTTTGCCAGCAAAGGGCCTACGGTCATTATGATGTGCGGCCTGCAGGGCAGCGGCAAAACCACTCACAGCGCCAAGCTTGGCAAATGGTTTAAAAAAGAGGGACACCGTCCCCTTTTGGCAGCCTGCGACGTCTACCGCCCTGCGGCGATAGACCAGCTGAAGATCGTGGGTGAAAAAGCCGGCGTCCCGGTTTTTGAGCTGGGGCAGATAAAGCCAGAGGAGATTGCGAAAAAAGCAGTATCTCACGCAAAGGATTACGGCAATGACATTGTAATACTCGACACGGCGGGCCGTCTGCATGTGGATGAAGAGCTGATGGCTGAATTGCAGCGTATAAAAGATACCGTACCTGTGTGCGAAACGCTGTTGGTGGTGGACGCGATGGTGGGCCAGGACGCCGTTCACGTGGCAAAAAGCTTCAGCGATACGGTTGGCATCGACGGTGTTATTTTAACAAAGCTTGACGGCGATACCCGGGGCGGCGCCGCCCTGAGCGTACGCAGCGTGACCGGAAAGCCCATCAAATTTGCGGGCGTGGGTGAAAAGCTGGACGATTTGGAAGTGTTTCACCCCGACCGGATGGCGAGCCGCATTTTGGGTATGGGCGATATTTTAACGCTGATAGACCGGGCGCAGGATGCGCAGGACGCGAAAGAGGCCGAAAAGGCCGCCCAGCGTCTGATGGAAAATAAATTTGATATGAACGACCTGCTGGGGCAGCTTAGGCAGATGAAGAAGATGGGCGGCCTCAGCGCGCTGATGTCTATGGTGCCCGGCGGCGGCAGCGTACAGGTGGACGAGGGCAACGAAAAACAGCTTGTGCAGGTAGAGGCCATCATTCAAAGCATGACCAAGGCCGAGCGCGAGAAACCGGCGCTGATTGACCCCAAGCGAAAACGGCGTATCGCCGCGGGAAGCGGCACCGAGGTGCAGGACGTCAACCGTCTGCTGCGCATGTACGATCAGATGAGCAAAATGATGAAACAGATGAAAAAGAGCCCGAAAGGCTTTATGCGCCGTTTTGGCGGCGCGTTTCATTGATTGAGGCAGGTATTTCCCTTTGCGTTTTTGCATGGGTAAAGATACAGAGTTTTATTACAGGAGGTGACAGTTATGTCTGTGAAAATTAGACTTCGCCGTATGGGTGCTAAAAAGGCCCCTTTTTACCGGGTAGTGGTAGCGGATTCACGTTTTCCCCGCGACGGACGCTTTATCGAAGAGATCGGTTATTATGACCCCACCAAAGAGCCGTCAGTGGTAAAGATCGACGCGGAAAAGGCCAAGAAATGGATCGCCACCGGCGCCCAGCCGACCGATACCGTCCGTGCGCTGCTGAAAAAGAACGAAATCATTTGATAGCAGGAGGAAGCAAACATGCAGGAACTGTTAGTTACTATCGCCAAAGGCCTCGTCGAGGATAAGGATGCGGTGAAAGTATCCGCGGACGAGCCTAATGACGAGGGCGTCGTAGTATATCATCTGAACGTAGCCGAACAAGACATGGGACGAGTTATCGGAAAGCAGGGGCGTATTGCAAAAGCCATTCGCGTGGTTATGCGCGCCGCTGCCGTGCGGTTGGATCAAAAGGTCATGGTGGAGATCGACTGATCTTTCTTTTTTGGCTCTATGTACAAATATCAAATGGTAAAAAAGCCGCCCTTTTTGAGGGCGGCTTTTTGTTGTATGAAGAAAACCACACGCTAGGCGAGGGGTTCAAAAGAAGGCTTATGCGGATGATGGAAAAATAGAAATTCCCTTTGCTGAAATAGAAGTGCGGTCAGCCAACTGCACGAGGAAAGCAAAGGGAGGTCATTCAGAAAATTCAAAAATACATCAAGCGGCAGTTAGATGAGAACAAGGCAGGAGGACAAACGACTCTAAACCCGTCTGCGGGTAGCGGAAAGCAAGCCATGTTCTACAGGCAGCAAGTAACAAATTCTCGCAATTGGCAGACCGTACCTACGCGACGTGACGCGTACAGCTGGCACACCGTCTTGCGTATGCCCGCAGATCATCACCGACTGTACCTACGTGACGTGACGCGTACAGCTGGTATCAGGGGGCCGTCTATGAAGAAAAATTGCTGGCTGGACAGGAGGCTGACAAAAAAGCCAATACGGGGGTATATGGGCGACGAAAGGCCCTTTGCGAAAAACTTTCCGCCCGGTGGAAGGGAGCGGAGAAAAAAGGTATCCGGCAGGCGACCTTTACGGGCTGAAAAAAGAAAGGGGAAAAG
>JAUNTE010000254.1 GCA_030538855.1 Oscillospiraceae bacterium | reverse complement strand
AACACGCGCCTGTATTTCTCCCTGCGTGCCGCTGCGGGCTGAAACGGGCACAATAAAAACCGCCTGATAACAGCACAGCCATAATACGGCCGCCAGCGCCGCAGCGCTCACGATCATTCTCTGCGGCACATTCGCCTTTTTTCGATAAAAAACGACAGTAAAAATCATCAAAATTACCGCCAACGGCGCATATGCCGCTGACGGTAATCTTTGTATCAGCCATTGTGTCAATAAAAAGGCGATTCCCGCCCATGCCAGCGGCCTTCTCATAAAAAGCTGCTATTCATGAAAAAACAGCGGAAGCGTCTCAAGAAAAATAATATCTTTTCTCTCAGCGGCATCCCCTTCCGCAAGCACAGCGGCTTTTGCCACAATGCTGCCCGTGCTGCGCCCAACCAACATTTCCAGCGCGTGTAAAGAGCCGCCCGTGCTGATGACGTCGTCAACGATCAGCACCCGTTTGCCATTCATTTCATCCAAATCTTTTTTATCCAGCACCAGCCTTTGAGAACCGGTCGTCGTGATAGACTTGTCCTCTACGATCACCGGCTGCGACATGTAAAGCTTAGGGCCTTTGCGGGCAGGGATATACTTTTTCCCACTTTGGCGGCTCATCTCATAGGCAAGCGGTATCCCCTTGGCCTCGGCGGTGATCAAAACATCAAATTCCGGTACTTTTTTCAGCAGCGCTTCGGCGCATGCCACGGTAAGCTCCACGTCGCTGAACATGATAAAAGCGGCGATAGACAGCTGATCGTTCAATTTGCAGATAGGCAATTGTCTGGTAAGGCCGGCTACTTTCAATTCATATGTATTCATACATCAGCTCTTCTTTCTCTCGATATATCAGCCCGGAGGCCAGGCAAGGCTGCGTTTCGCCAAAACATGAAAATGCAGATGCTGAACGCTCTGCCCGGCGTCTTCACCGCAGTTTGTCACAACACGGTAGCCATTTTCAAGGCCAAGTTCTTCTGCCAAACGCGCAATCACTGAAAAAATGTGTCCAACGGTCTCTTGATTTTGCGGGCATATCCCGGCCGGGGACGGGATATGCTCTTTGGGTACCACCAAAAAATGCACCGGGGCTTGCGGGTCAATATCATAGAAAGCAAAAACTTTCTCGTCTTCATACAATTTTTTTGATGGGATCTGCCCTGACGCAATTTTACAGAAAAGGCAATCTTCCATTTCTTTTCCTCTTTTCTCTCGTATCTATTTACAGATTCTCCCGTATCACATCCGGGGCCGCTTTCAACGCGGCGTCTATTTTATCAGCCGCTTTTAAACCCGCCATGGCAAAATCGGGTTTGCCGCCGCCGTTGCCGCCCGCTAAAGGCGCCAATATTTTGATCAGCTTCCCTGCCGCCAGGCCTTTGGCCACCGCTTCTTTACCGCAGGCCACAATCATAGAAAGTTTTTCTCTGCCGCCGCACAATACCGTTACAGAATCAGGCGCATTTGCTTTCATCTGCTCGGCCATTTTCCGCAGCGTATCTGCAGAGGCGTCCTTTATCCATGCGGCAAACACCCTGACATTTTCTACTGTCTGCGCCCCGGCCTCCAAACTTTTCAGCTGGGCCCCGGCCATTTCTGTTTTAAGCGCTTCAAGCTCGGCCTTCACCGCTTTCAGTTCAGCTTTCTCCGCCTCAAGGCGGGCGGGCAGGTCCATCATATTGTTGGCCTTTACCACCGCCGCCGCGCGGGCAAGCACAGCCTCCTGCTGATGGATCAGGGCCAAAACATTTTCGCCGGTGACCGCTTCAATACGGCGGATGCCCGCCGCCACAGAGGCTTCAGACGTTATTTTAAATACGCCCAGCCGCGCGGTATTGTCCACATGGGTACCGCCGCACAATTCTGTTGAAAAGCCTTCCGCGTCCACCACGCGCACAACTTCACCGTATTTTTCTCCAAACAAGGCCATAGCGCCCATCGCTTTGGCTTCTTTGATACTCATTTCTTTGGTGGTTACCGGCAGGGCTTCAAAAACTTTCTCGTTCACCAGCTGTTCCACGGCTTCCAGTTCTTTATCCGTCAGCGCAGAAAAATGAGTAAAATCAAACCGCATATGGCCGGGCCCTACCAGCTGTCCCGCCTGATGCACATGCAGCCCAAGCACCTCCCGCAGGGCCTTTTGCAGCAAATGGGCCGCGGTATGGTTGCGGGCAATTGCCATCCTGCGCTTTTCGTCCACCTCGCAGTGTACCGTCATCCCCGGCGTCAGCAAACCATTTTCCAGCGTGCAGGTATGCACATAATATCCTTTGGCGGTTTTATGGCAGTCCTGCACCGTTACCTGCATACCGTCCGCGGTGATATATCCCGCGTCGCCCACCTGTCCGCCGCTTTCAGCATAAAAGGGCGTATGGTCAAGCACCAGCAGCAGCCCCTCTTTCGGCCCGTCGTCTGTCGAGACGGCCTCCTGAAACGTTTCGCCGTCTGAAACCGCCAAAATTTTCGCGTCCTCTTCCAATACCTGATAACCGTGAAATTCGGTGACAGCTACCTCCAATTCCTGAAAAAGGTCTCCCGCCCATGATGAGCCCGCCTTTTTGGCATGGTCGGCTTTCGCGGTCTCGCGCTGTTTTTGCAGCGCTTTTTCAAACCCAGCCTCATCCACACTAAGGCCGCTTTCTTTTAAAATCTCATTCGTCAAATCGATGGGGAAACCAAAGGTGTCCTGCAGCCGGAAAGCGTCTTCCCCGTTCAGCACTTTGCTCTCTGCGCTCTCCAGCGAGGCGATCAGGGTATTCAGCAGATTCATTCCCTGGTCAATGGTTTTGGCAAAGTTCTCCTCTTCAATAGAAATGATTTTTTTGATATAGTCCCGATGCTCCCACAGCTCGGGGTAAGCGTTTTTATTCTCTTCAATAACAGTATCGCACAGTTCCTTTAAAAAGGGGCGCTGCACGCCCAGCATCCGGCCATGCCGCGCGGCACGGCGCAAAAGGCGGCGCAGCACATATCCGCGCCCGTTATTGCTCGGCACCACGCCGTCTGAAACCATAAACACCGTAGAGCGGATATGGTCTGTGATGACACGGATAGAGACATCTTTTTTCGCGTCGCTTTTATAGGACACGCCGGTAATACGTTCCACATGCTGCAAAATACGGTTGACGGTGTCTACTTCAAACAGATTTCCTACATTTTGCAGCACGCACGCCAGACGTTCCAGCCCCATGCCGGTGTCGATATTCGGGCGCTCTAACCGGGTATAGGTGCCTTTACCGTCTGAATCAAACTGGCTGAAAACCAAATTCCAAACTTCCATATACCGGTCGCAGTCGCAGCCCACCTTGCAGTCCGGTTTTCCACAGCCGTGTTCCGGCCCGCGGTCAAAATAGATCTCGCTGCAGGGGCCGCAGGGGCCGCTGCCATGCTCCCAAAAGTTATCCTCTTTTCCAAACCGCACCATATGATCTTCCGGTATACCGATTTTTTTTGTCCAG
>JAUNTE010000253.1 GCA_030538855.1 Oscillospiraceae bacterium | reverse complement strand
GTGTGCTAAACTGCTTACATCAAGTTTCATCCAGACTTGATTCCTCCTTTGGTGACTTACTGGCGGTTGACAGACCACCTCTATTCTGCCAAAGGAGGATACTTTTTCTGGGCATAGCTAAAGCTTTTTGGAACCACCGGCTCTGCCGGTGGTTTTCTTCTACAAAAACCCGCCCCGCCCGAAGGGCGCGCGGCGGCAAAACCGCGCCAGCCGCAGTCAAACTGCGTCCGGCGGCCCTCATGTCCCGCATACACAGCTTTTTTCAGTAACGTCCCCCGCACCGGCTGCCGGGCCGCATCGTCCGTCCCCTCCAGATTTTTTATTAACGTCCCCACACCGGCTTTATCGGCAAAAACCGAAGCGGTGCCTCTCCCGCCGTTTTCTTATGCAGCCGTCACAAAAACAGCAAACGGCAAAACGCCGCAGCCTCCCCCATGCAGCAATTTTTTGAAAACCCGCCTCCAAACTATCAAAACCACATGTCTCTTCCATGCATAGGCCCCGCTTTCTCATCTTCCGCCCGTTCGGCAAACGGCTTTCTGTACGCAAATCAGGCCCCGGCTTTGAATGTTACTGCCGAAAACGGGCAATGAGCAAAAAAGCCCCCTGTCGTAGAACAGAAACTATGATCAGAAGGTTTTTTCATGTCCAGAAAAAAAGAGGCAAGGAATACGCCAAAACAAAGTTAACTATTTATGCAAACCACAAACAGTCACTGAGGCCCGCTTTTTTGATAAAGGATCATATCCGCCATTTCCATTCTGAACACGTGTGCTTAATCATAGCCACTGGCCATACCGGTGGTTTGCACAAGCCCTCTTGGGGTCTATGTTCAGCGCAGCCTATAGGCTCATCAAATTCCTTTCGCTTGCATAGCGCGTCCTCCTGCTATTAAAACAGCGATAAGGTGCTCCCCTGTTTGCCCTTGCAATGCCCAATTTTATTTTTCTGCCGATTTTTAACAGTTCCTCACTTCGTTCGGATATTTTTTTCTGGACATAGCAAAAGCTTTTGGAAACCACCGGCACTGCCGGTGGTTTTCTTCTATAAAAAACAAAACTGGTGCCGTTTCAAAAGCGGCGCCAGTTTCCGTACTCTTTAAGTTATTCTGCGTCAGGCCTTCTATCCCTGTCTGTGTTCCTTACAACAGTCCACTTTGCCGGGGCCTTATTTCTGCCGCCGTTTTTACTTTTGTTTCCTTTTTCGGGTAAATACCCATACCGCCAGTACCAGCAGCACCGCCGCATAGCCGATCACCCACCACAGATGCGGCATGATCTCGCCGTAATTTCCCCGCAGCGCGGCCCGCCCCGCCTTCACCGCATGGATAAACGGCAGCGCGTTGGCAGCCGCCTCAAACCATCCCCCCACCAAACTCACGTCAAACCATGTACCTGAAAGCCAGGCGCAAAGGTTGGTCAAAAGCGCGCCGCAAACCCCGCCCACCTGTTTATCCGTCAACAGGGTGCCGCAAAGCAGCCCCAGCGCAATAAACAGTACCGCCGCGGGCAGCAGCACCGCCAGCGTCAGCAGTACCCCCGCCGTAACGGGCAGCCCTAACAAAAAAGCGCATAAAAAACATACCGCAATCTGCACCAGGGCCATCGGCAAAAGCGGCAGGGTATATCCCCCAATAAAACCGCCCGCCGTAAGCGGCGACGTATAAAGGCGCAGAACAAAAGCGCTGCTGCGGTCTTTGGCAATCAAAAAGCCCGCAAATAAAGAGATGAACGACAGGCCAAATACCGCCACGCCCGGGGCCAGATCTTCTATGGCAAAAATCTGTGCCGGTATGTTTGCCTGTATCGCCGATAACAGCACCAGCAGTATAATGGGAAAGCCGATGCCAAAAAACAGGTTCAACTTGTCCCGCACCATTTCTTTGCCGTTGCGTGCTGCAAAAAACAACATCCTGTTCATACCGCTTCTCCCCCTGCCAAACGCACAAACGCTTCTTCAAACGACGCGGCGCCCGCTCTTTCCATCAGCTCACAGGCAGTACCCAGCGCACACAGCTTCCCCTTCGCCATAATGCCGATACGGTCTGAAAGGGCCTGTGCTTCCTCTAAGTAATGGGTCGTCAAAATCACCGTCACGTTTCCCTTCAGCTTTTCTATCACTTTCCAAAGTTCCCGCCGCGCCAGCACGTCCAGCCCTAAGGTAGGCTCATCTAAAAACAACACCTCCGGGCGCGAGATCAGCGCCATGGCGATGCTCAGCCTTCTCTGCCATCCGCCTGAAAGCGTCTTTGCCCGCTGCCTCTCTATCTCCTGAAACTGAAACGTCTCTATAAACTCCTGTGCCAGCACCCGCGCCTCTTTCGGCAAAGCGCCGTGCAGGCCCGCCATCAGCTCCAAGTTTTCTCTTACCGATAAATTGGGGGCCACCGCCGTCTCCTGCGGCGACACATCGATTTTTTTCTTTACCTCCGCCGCTTTTTCCTGTACGCTGTCCCCCAATATCCAGGCGCAGCCGCCGGTTGGCGGCGTCAGGCAGGATAACATTTTGATCGTCGTTGACTTTCCCGCTCCGTTTACGCCCAGCAGGGCAAACAGCTCTCCCTTTTCTACCTTCAGCGTCAAGCCGTCCACCGCGGCTTTACCCTTATAGGCTTTACTCAAGTCTTGCGTCTCTATCGCCGTCATGTCTCTCCCTCCTTCTCCTGCCGTACCACGCGTTTTTTGGGGTGCGGTATCGTGCGCAGTATTTTTTCTTCCTGTTCGGCAAACACTTCGGTCTTCACGATCGCCATGCCGTTTTGGGCTTCATCCCCCAAAAGCAGCAGGTTATCCCCCGGCTCGATATGAAAGATCTCCCTAGCCCGCTTGGGTATCACGATCTGTCCCCGTTCGCCTACCCGCAATACACCAAACACATGCTTCCCTCCCCCATTCAGGGGTATCTGCGCCCCGTTCATCTCGTCCTCATGCTTCAGCAGGTCATCCAGCTGCACATGATATAATTTTGCCAGCGCCATACAGTTATAAATATCCGGCACACTCTCTCCATTTTCCCATTTCGCCACCGCCTGACGTGAAACGCCGATTTTTTCGGCCACCTCTTCCTGTGAATATCCGTTTGATTTTCGCAGCCACAGCAAATTCTTATCGATCATACTTTTCACATCCTCCCGTGCCTTTATTATAGCATACCCCAGGCCTTGTTCCACCAACCGGCCTTTACATAAATGTTCGTTTTGGTTGCGTACCAAACGTCCTGTTTTAGCTTTTTTCTGCGGTGGGCAGGCGTTTTCGGCCCCTTCAGTTTTCCGCTCCTTTTACCGCATTGCGCCGCCGTTTTTCTCTCTGCGCTCCCCGTTTCCTATCCGCCGCACCCCGCCTCCAGGGCTCTTTTCAACGGCCTCTCTTTTTTAGCGTATACGTCTCTTCCAAGCTCTATAAAAATACAATATGTTCCCTGTTCGGCCCGGGGTCCCGTTCAAAAAGGATGCCCGGTGCCTCC
>JAUNTE010000252.1 GCA_030538855.1 Oscillospiraceae bacterium | reverse complement strand
GGTGACCAAAATCAGCTTGCCGTTCGGTTTATCCCCCAGCTTTTTTATCAGCCGGTGATCGATCTTCGCTTTATATTTGCCGTATAAACTGAGCGCATCCTCTGGGATGTGCGCCTTTTGGGCAATTTCGGCAACAGGCAAAAGCCTGGCCTCTTGGGCAATTTCAATATCCGTTTTCATTTCTGCCGGCCCCCTCTTTGCTTCGCGGCGGTAAAATTCGCCGCGTGATGATGTCGATGAAAAAATCATAGCAAAAAAATAAGGGAAATACAAGCGAAAGAGACAAAAAGCGATTTGACACGATATGCCGCGGATGGTAAACTAAAGAAACAATATTTTAAAATCGCCCAAGAGGAGGCGCGCAAATGAGCATTGAAATTTTTGCCGACAGCTGCTGCGACTGCACCCCCGCGATGCGTAATATTTTAGGATTGACGACGATCCCTTTGGTATTGCGTGTGCCGGGCACTGGCGAATATATCGACAACGACGCGCTGGATACCCAGCGGCTGGTGGAGGAGATGAAGCTTTGTAAAGAGGCCACCGGCACCGCCTGCCCCAGCCCTGAGGCGTACGCCGCCCTGATGCGGGAGGCCGACGCCTGTTTTGTGGTGACGCTTTCGTCAAAATTGTCCGGCTCTTACGGGGCGGCCATGACGGGCCGTGAATTGGCGCTGGAGGAATACCCGGACAAAAAAATATGTGTGGTGGATTCAGAAAGCGCGTCGGCGGGAGAGCTGCGGCTGGTGATAGCGCTGCGCGAATGGATCGATGAAGGGCTGGTTTTTGAAGAGATAGAGGCGCGGGTGACAGAGCTTGTGGCCCGTATGAAAACATTGTTTGTATTGGAAGACCTGGGCAATTTGGTGAAAAACGGCCGTATCAGCAAGGCTGCCGGGCTGTTGGGCGGTATGTTGGGCCTGCGGCCGATTATGGGTGAAAATGGGCATGGAGAGATCATTTGCCTTGAGAAAGTGCGCGGTACGGCAAAATCGATGACGCGGCTGGTAGAATATGTACAGGACTTTACCAAGGGCTGCAAAAATTTGACCCTGGTGTTGTCGTACTGTAACTGTATGGAACGGGCGCAGGAGCTGAAAAAGATGATAGCCGATAAATGCGCCGCGATAGCTGAGATCATTTTGGTGCCTACCCGGGGCGTATCCACCGTATACGCCAATAACGGGGGCGTGGTGCTGGCGTTTTGATATAAGGCCGTGCGGCTGCAGCCGCGCAGTAAAAAGCCCGAGGGATACCAGATATCCCCCGGGCTTTTTGGACGCTGCCAGCGCGGGCGGGAACGGCTGAAGCCAAAAACAGAAAATACGCCGAACCGGAATGGCGAAAAGAGAAAATGCGCCGCAAAGAGGGCCGCGCGTAAAAACCCTTACGCTGCGCAGGGGGCCGGCCTAAAGCCTTTATGCCGCGCAGGGGAACGAAATAAGGGGAAAGTATAAAAAGACGATAAATTTTCTCACAAAAAGCATACCGCCGCTGAAAAGGGCGGCGGCAGCGGATAAAGTCTCATTGGAGACGGTGAGGGCGGCGCTGTTTTCAGATAAAACGGAAAAGGATTTTCCACAGCTGCAGGAGCCGCTTAAAAATAGAGAGGCCCACCCTTTATAAGAAGATAAAAACACAGAAAAGTATTTGCCTTTCAGTACAGGGGGACGCCTGCTCAAAAAGGCGGCGGCAAGTGCCGGTTCAGGGGTGACTGGCCGCTTTATAGAAAAGCGCCGGAAAAACGGGAGAGGCCGTTTTAATTTTCGCTTTCGTCAGAGACAGGCCCGGCTTTTTCTTTATGCCCGGCCGAGGCTTCTGAAAGAGCGGAAACAGACGTCTCGTCGTTAGGCTCGTCTTCGTCCGCCTTTTCACCCGCACGGCTTATCTGCTGCGCCGCGGCGGCTTCAAGGCCGGAGATTCCCTCCTCCAGCGCTGAAAGCCCGGTGTCGGGCGTTTCGGCAAGGCCGTCTTGATTGGCGGCAGACCGATCGGTCTTTGCCCATTCACGCTGCCAGCCTGCTTGCTCTTTCAAACGGGCCTGGGTAACTTTAAAGTCAGAAGCCTGCGTAAGGTTTTGCTGCGCGGCGTCAAGGCTTAAAATATCTTTCGTCAGCTGCGCGGTTTCTTTTTCTTCTTCGCTGCGCACATCTGGGGTATTGCTTTGCGCTTGCTCTGCCTGTTCAGCGGCTTTTTCAGCGTCCTCCTGCTGCTTGCGCAGCTGCAGCTGGGTCAATTGGGCTTTGACATTGTTCAGTTCGCTGTCCAACAGCTCCAGTTTATTCTGCAGCGCTTTCTTTTTCACCTCATCCGATGGGTCTGTTTTACGCAGCTCGGCATGCAGTTCTTTTTTGTTTTCGATCAAGGCGTCCCGCTGCTGCTCAAGCACCTTTCTCTGATTGTCATAAGCGCTTTTTTTACCTTGCGCGCTTAACTGCGTACTATCGCGCCGCGCAGGAGAAGCGACCGCCGGCCGGCTGTGGCTTGTCTGGACAGGAGAAAACGCCGCCGGAGAGGAGATACCTGAAATACGCATAATGCCCCTTCTTTCACTGTTTGCAATAATTGTTCTTATTATATAAATCGTCACAAAAACCGATAATCAAGTGAGAAAAAGAAAATAAATGATATAAAAACTTTTTATGAGTTTTTTGAAAAGCCGTCTATGGTTCTGGGGTGCGATAAAACACAGCAGCGCTTTTAAAACAAAAAAGTTTGCCTGCCTTTTATAGAAAAAGCTGCCGCAAACCCTACAAGAAAGGGGCGGGCTGGGTAAAAGTGTGTAAAGACATACTCTTTTCGGACGGCGTACCGTGCGCCTCAAGAAGCTTTGCGTAAAAGGAAGGCTGTCTGATCGTCACCGCCCCGCGGTATCGGCCGCTGAAACGAAATGGGGGAAAGCGGGGGCGCGCAACACATGAAAAAACCGCCGGGAAACCTTCCCGGCGGCAGCATATAAGCGATAGAGAGAATACAAGGCTGTAAGAGTTATTGATTTCGCAGATGGAATTTGGCCACAAGATCCCGCAGAAGGGCGGCCTGGCCGGAAAGTTCTTCACTGGCTGCGGCGCTTTCTTCCGCTGTCGCGGTATTGGTTTGAACAACGGCAGAGACCTGCTCGATACCTTTATTGACGTCCTGCACAGCCGCGGCCTGCTGGCCGAAGTTCTCTGCAATCTGGCCGATAAGGCCTACGGCCTCCTGCGCCGTCGAGGCGCTGAGAGAGACAGAAGAGGCAGTGGTCTCGGCAATGGCGGAACCATTTTGAACCGCCTCCAGCGTCTGGCCGATCAGGCGGGTGATCTCTTTTGCCGATGCGGCGGATTTTCCCGCCAGGGTGCGTACCTCATCCGCCACCACGGCAAAGCCTTTTCCGGCTGCGCCCGCGCGGGAGGCCTCAACAGAGGCGTTGAGAGCAAGGATGTTGGTTTGAAAGGAGATATCGTTGATGACCTTGATGATCTGTGAGA
>JAUNTE010000251.1 GCA_030538855.1 Oscillospiraceae bacterium | reverse complement strand
GAAAAAGCGCCGCCTCACGTAAAAGGATCTCAAATTCATCGTCGCTGTACAAAAAATCTCCGAAACGGGGCCGCAGTAATACATGAATGCGGATATTGGTTTTTTCTCGTACTTTTTCAAAAAGCGCTAAAGACGGCGTTGTGCCGCCGATGAGCAGATTGCCGCACAATTCCAGACGGCTGGCGCCTGCTTCGGCCGACAGCACGGCCGATTCCACGCTGTCCACGCAGCACTCAAGTAAATAAGGGGATTTTTTCATATCATCCCTCCTTTTTTGTCATTATCTCATATTATATAAAGCGCTTCAAGAAAATAACGGTTTTTTGAATGAAATATACAGATGTTTTTTTTGAAAGACCCAAAATTCAGTTGAAATACACAGCAAAATCGTGTAAATTATTAAGAGGATATAATATTTTGCCTTTTGGCGGAATGGAGACTACTTATGGAAATAAAAGACCTGAAAGTATTGATTTGCGACGATTCGCTGTTGGTACGAAGAAAATTGAAAAATTATTTAAAAGAAAAAGAATGTGAACATATATTTGAAGCTGTAAACGGAGAAGAAGCGGTTGCCAAATATAAAGAATATCATCCTGATCTTGTGCTGATGGATATTGTGATGCCGCTGAAAACGGGGATAGAAGCCTTAAAGGAAATTCGGGCTTACGACCCCAATGCCTATGTGGTGATGGCGTCCTCTACCGGTACCCAAAGCAAGCTTAAAGACGCGATCATAGCCGGGGCTTCAGACTTTTTGCAGAAGCCATTTGAAATGGATACGCTGGGTCAGCTTTTAAGCCGTATGACGTCGGTACGCTGAAATCAACTAAAATCAGATGTGCCGCCCTAAGGCGAAAATGGAGGAAGTTATGTATACACAATTATTTGGAGGATTTCTGCTGAATCATGCGCTGTTGACCGCGAATCAATTGGCTGAAGCTATGGAGACCGCAAAAAATACGCGGGTAAAATTAGGGGTGTTGGCCATCAATGCAGGCTACCTTACCGCTGCGCAGGTAGACCATTGTTATGAGATGCAGGCCCGGATGGACAAGCGCATGGGCGACATTGCGGTAGAACTGGGATATATGACGGAGGCGCAGGTAGAAGAACTGCTGCGCACCCAAAAAAGCGGTTATTTAATATTGGGTCAGGCAATCATGGATAGGGGCTTTCTCACCAACGCCCAATTTGAGCAGGCGCTGTCAGATTACAAAAACAGCGCCACCATCACCGAGCAGGACTTTTTGGCTGAGACCGAAGAAAAAGCTGAGGAAGTGCTGAACCGTTATTATCAAATCAGCCCTGAAGACGCGTTTGACGGCGTGACGGAATATATCTCGCTGCTGATGAAAAATCTGGTGCGTTTTATTGGGGACGATTTTTCTTTATTGAAAGCCGAAAAAGCAGAATATGTCCCGGCTGAGATCATGGCTTGCCAGCCCATCAGCGGCACCGTGAATTTGGCTACGGCAGTTTGTTCTGATGAAAAATCTTTTGTTGTATTTGCGTCGCGGTATGCAAATGAAGAATTTACCGAACTGGATGAATACGTCGAAGCCTCTGTGGGCGAATTTTTAAACTTACATAACGGGCTTTTTACAGTGAATATGTCTGAACAAAAAAATGTGGAGCTGGAGCTGCAGCCGCAGCTGGTAGAAAGATGTGGGTTTGACGGGGCCGGCGGGGGATATATTATCCCGGTACAATTTTCTTTTGGCGTGGTCAAGTTTGTGATCGCTTCTAAATAGATCGAGCACAGTCCCCCAAAAAGGCATAAAAAAACAAAAGACGCATGGCCGCTTTTCGCCGTCATGCGTCTTTTGTTTTTTATTTTGAGTATTTTCAAATACATGGTTCAAAAGCATGCGGTGACACTGGCATGGAAAAGACAAGAGCAAACAGAGAAGCATTATCTACGAGCTATGGCATAAAAACCGCAGGAAAAGACGTTCAAGGCTTATTTGAAAATAAAGAAACCATATTTTTGCAAATATCGTATCTGCAAGGCAAAAATGCAGCGACCCTGGAAGGTGCGGTATGTTTGTAACACAACAGACCTTGCTGTTTATAAAAAAGACAATGATTTCAGCTTTTAAACCGCTGCTGACCCTGAACGGCTGTTTAGGGCCAATGACAGGCCAAACGGCAGTTATCACTGCTGTTCGCGCCCGGTCGTAAAAATTTTTTCAAAAGGAAAAACGGTGAACAAGCATAAAAGTGAAACGCAGGCCTGTTTATAGGTGAGGCGTCTGTCTTTTGCTCTGACAACCGGTATCGGTGTTTGCTGCCGTGCTGCATATGGGCCATTTAAACAAACGCAGAAGGGCCTTATGGGCTTTAGAGAAGCTTTCCTTCCTGAGAAAGAAAAAGCTTAAAGGAGAAGCTTTACAAAGGGCTGAAATAAGGCGGCTGATGAAGTGAAAGGATATTATGGTAAGAAATTGGCGGCCGTTTATAGCTTTGCTGCCATTACCGCCGTCCTGCCCAGCAGTGAGGCGGGAATAGGCCCATAAGAAGTGGAACGCAAATATATCCTACCTTTTATGGACGGCTTTGATTTTGCCACCAAAAGAGAAAATACAGAACTTTGGGCTATTCTGCCGCAGGGTTCAATTGAACGCCTGTGTTTTGAGATTTTGCCTCAACAGGGATATAGATATCCATTTCGCAATAGGTATCGCTGCAGTTTTTAAGATTGAGCTGTTCAAAATGAAAAGTGGCGTCCTGCGTATAAGACATGGATCCTTTCCAATCGTCAATATAATCATACAGGCCCTTCAAGGTTGCATAGGTGATTTCAAAAGGAGAGTGAAAGCCAATATAACGAAAAACGGCATATTCATAGGGGGGGATTTTATATTGTACAAAGGGCGGCTCAACCGGCGAGGGGCCCGTGATCTCAAAAGATGGGATATAGTAATTGCTGTATTCCCAATGGTCTGTATAAAGAACAAGGCCGATATAGGCAGCGGTGTCTTTTATATTTTTTATCAAGGGGAGATATTGGTCTTTTAATTGCATGACAAGCTTGTTGGCGGTTTGGTCAGTAAGATTTGCTTCATGGACGATCTCGTCTTGAAGACCTTGAATAAAAAATTGAGGCCTTATGCAGATACGGGGACACATGATAAGACCTTGTTCGATACTGCGAAGACGGCTGAGGTCGATTTTGGGCTGGACAGGCAGTTTATGCGGCGTTTTTCGGTACTGGGCAGGAGTAATAGAAAACGTTTGTTTGAATGCGTGAATATAGGACTGTTCATGGGAGAACTGGTATTCATGAGCGATGTCAATGATACGCAGGTTTGAATAAAGCAGCTCGTGCAGGCTGTGCGTCAATCTACGGCCCCGGATATAGGACATAAGCGATTTTCCGGTGAGAGACTTGAATAAATGATGCAGATGGTATTTTGAAACGCCGACTTCTTTTGCCAAAAGGTCAAGATCCAACCTGGATCTCAGTTTTTTTTCAATCATAAAAATCGCGTCTTCAAT
>JAUNTE010000250.1 GCA_030538855.1 Oscillospiraceae bacterium | reverse complement strand
CCGATAAGATCACGGTGAGCGGCAGCGTAGATACCTCGAAGGCGGGCAGCTATCAACTGACCTATACCGTGGCCGACTCAGAGGGAAAGGAAACGACGGCCAAGGCCGTTGTTACCGTGACTGAAAAAGCGCCCAACACGGCGCCGGTGCTCTCAGGTGTGAAAGACCGGACGATCACCGCGGGCGACAGCTTTGACCCGATGGCGGGTGTGACGGCCTTTGACAAAGAGGACGGCGACCTGACCGATAAGATCACGGTGAGCGGCAGCGTAGATAACTCAAAAGCAGGCAGTTATGAACTGACGTATACGGTAATTGACACAGAGGGCGCTTCGGCTTCCGCCAAAGCGGTGATCACGGTGGAGGAGGGCGCTGCGCCTGGCGACACCTATGATGCGGCAAAGGTATATAACGGCGGAGAGACCGTGGTGTATAAGGGCCAGACCTATAAATGCAAATGGTGGGTACAGGGCGAGAACCCGGACCAAAGCCAGGCATGGGAGCTGGTGACACAGCCCAACCCCGACGGCAGCCAGGATTATCAGCCCGGCGCCGTATATACGGGAGGGCAGCGCGTGGTGTATAACGGCGTGACCTATGAGGCGCTGTGGTGGACCAACAGCGTACCCGGCAGTGACGGAAGCTGGAAGACGATAGGATAAAATCAGTTTTTTGGAAAAAGGCCCTTCCGCGGTGCAACGGCGGAAGGGCCTTTTGATGTGTAGGCGCTTTCAGGCGGCGGGCCGCCGTGTATGGAACCGGAGCCTGCGGGTAAAGCAGGGCGCCCCCCTGACGCGATATGGTTTTGAAAGAGGTTTTCACGCAGGGCGGAAGGCGGAAAATGGTTTGCGGCGGTTTGCCCGCTTGTGTTTTTGAAAGATTCCTTTTATAATGGCTATAAAGATCGTAAAAAGGCTGAAATCAGAAAGGCCGGACGGGAGGAAAAAATAATGAAACAAGCATACCGTTTGGCCGTTGTGATGACAATGCTGCTGCTTTTACTGGCGGGGCCGGTCATCACCCCGGTATTGGCGGCCCAGCAGGATGCCCCGGCTGAGGACGCCCAGCGCCAGGTGGTGCGGGTGGGGTATCCCGAGGCGCGGCTGGTGAGCGAAACGGATGAGGATGGCCGCCGCCGGGGGCAGCTGCAGGATTTTTTAGAGGAGATCGCCAAATATACGGGCTGGGAGTATGAGTATGTCCCCGGCGAGATCGAACAGCTGATCGAGCAGCTGGAAAAAGGCGAGATCGACCTGCTGGGCGGGATGTATTATACAGAGGAGAATGAAAAGAAGTTTTTGTTTCCTGACTACAGTATAGGGTTTTCTTATGGGGCTTTATATGCGCGCAGCGATGACAAAACCATTTACAGCTTCGACAGCAAAAGCTTGAATGGTAAAACCATCGGCGTCTATAAGCCCGCCGCGGTAAAAATCGAGCAGCTGCAGAAGGAACTGGATTTCAATAATATCAGCTGCGAGCTGAAATATTATACCTATGACGATATGGTGGACGAAAGCCTTCAGTACTATCTGAAAAACGGCGATGTCGATCTGCTGCTGGGCAACGACACAGAAAACGACGGCAGTATGCGGCTGGTGCTGAAGTTTCAGTCACAGCCGTATTATTTGGTGACTTATCGGGGCAACGACCGGCTGCTGGAGAGGCTTAACGAATCGCTGCATTATATCATGGACGCAAACCCTGATTTTGCCGAGGAGTGCTATCAAAAAAATTTTAAAGAATTAGGGGCTGCGGCGCCTCTTAGTTTGACGGCTGAGGAACAGGCTTATATCGACGCGACGCCCTCTGTCCGGGTGGCGGTGCTGTCGCAGTGGCACCCCCTTTATTGTCTTGAGGACGGGGACAGCCATTACGGCATTGTATTGGAATTTTTAGATAAGGTCTCAAAAATGACCGGATTATCTTTTGAATATGTTATGGCGGACAGCTACGACCAGATGATACAGATGGTGCAAAACGGCGAAGCGGATATGATGAGCGGTTTTCTGGACGGCTCGGCCTCGGCCGCCAAAAAGGGGCTGGTGCTGACGCTGCCGTTTGTATCGGTAGATGATGTTTTGATGAAAAACAAAGCGGTGGATTACCCGGCTGAAGGGCTGACGGTGGGCCTGCTGAAAGGCCGCACCCTGCCCGACACGGTCACGGCTGCTTCTGTTGTAGAATATCCCACGGTTTTAGAGGGCCTGAAAGCGGTGAATAACGGAGAAGCCGATATGTTTTACGGCTTTTCGGCAGGGATAGAAGAGGAAATGCAGACCCACCGGTTTGCAAATTTGTCTGTTGTGACGCTGAACGGCGACAGCACTAACATTGCCTTTGCGCTGCCCGGCCCGGCAAAGCCCGGCCTGTTTACCCTGCTGAACAAAGCGATTAACAGTACCTCGCAGGAGGAGCGGGCCGCCCTGATCAGCCGCAATATGGTCTCTTTGGGTTATAAATCCCCCTGGGACAACCTTTTTTATTCAGACCCGCTGATATTGGTGGCGATCGTAGGCACTTTTTTTGTTTTAGTGATCTTTATTATCACGCTGGTTGCGCGTTCGCGTATTAAAAATGCCCGGATGGCGGGTGAGCTGCAGCGGGCGGAAGCCGCCAGCCAGGCCAAAAGCGCATTTTTATCCCGAATGTCTCATGAGATACGCACGCCGATGAACGCTATTGTAGGGCTGGCCGACCTTGCGGGTATGGCCGAGAACGTGCCGCCTGAGGTGGAAGATTATCTGCACAGGATGCAATCGGCCTCTCATTACTTACTGTCGCTCATCAATGACATTTTGGATATGTCGAGCATTGAAAACGATAAAATGATTTTGGCGACTGAAAAGTTCTCTCTTTGCCGCATGACGAACGAACTGGAAAATATGATGCAGGCCCAGGCGCAGAGAAAAGAGATCGATTTTATTGTTGAAAGCGACGTCGCGCGGGAATGGTATATAGGCGACGCCTTGCGCCTCAAACAGGTTTTGACGAATCTGCTGTCCAACGCGGTGAAATTTACCCCGGAGGGCGGCGGGGTATGGCTGAGGGTGGAAGAGCGCGCGCGGGATGAAAACATGTCCGACCTGTACTTTTTAGTAAAGGATACCGGCGTGGGCATCGCGCCTGAAGCGCAGAAAAAAGTGTTTGAGGCGTTTGAGCAGATTGGCAACTCGGTATCAAGAAGCGCGGGCACGGGCCTTGGGCTTCCCATCAGCAGCGCCATCGTAAAACAGATGGGCGGCGCGTTAGAGCTGAAGAGCGTGCCGGGGGAGGGCTCAGAGTTTTTCTTTACCGTCGCAATGCCTGTCAGCCAGGACGAAAAGACGGCGCAGCCTGAGGAGAAAGCAGCGCAGGCGGGGGGAGATGCGGCGGGTAACGCCGATTTGAAGGGCGTCCGCATCCTGTTGGCCGAAGATAATGACCTGAACGCCGAGATCGCCGCCGAGCTTTTACAGATGCAGGGAATGGCGGTAGACCGGGCGGTCGACGGGCAGGAGGCCG
>JAUNTE010000249.1 GCA_030538855.1 Oscillospiraceae bacterium | reverse complement strand
GCGGAGAGCGTCGTTTATACCACAAAAATGATTACGCCGGACAGCCAGCAGCGCCTTTATGACGCGTTGGGTATTGTTTTACCTGAAAAACGGCGGTGAAGATTTCTACCGGAGAACCGGGAGGTCATAATTATTTGCAGCCTTCGCTCATCGCGGGGCTGGTGAAGAAGCTGAGGGGGACCATCGTAGAATGCAATACCGCTTATGAGGGGCGCAGAAATACCTCGCGGGAACACTGGCAGACGATGCGGAATCACGGTTTTATGGACATCTCGCCCTGCGACCTGATGGACGAGGAAGGTGATATGCCCCTGCCGGTTACCGGGGGCTTTCATCTGAAGCAGAACTATGTGGGCGCGCACCTTGCGCGTTACCGTTCCATGCTGGTGCTGTCGCACTTTAAAAGACATGCCATGGGCGGTTTCGGCGGCGCGCTGAAAAATATGTCCATCGGGGTGGCATCCTCCCGCGGGAAGGCCTGGATACATAACGCGGGTGAGAGCGAAGACCCCGGCAACATGTTTGCCGCAAACCATGAATGGCTTTTAGAATCGATGGTGGACGCGGATAAAGTGGTAATGGATTTTTTGGGGCGTGAAAATCTTTTATATATCAATGTCGCCAACCGATTGTCGGTCGACTGCGATTGCGACGCGTACCCTGACGAACCGAAGATGCAGGACATCGGGATGTTTGCCTCTTGTGACCCGGTGGCGTTAGACCAAGCCTGTGTCGATGCGGTATACGCTTCGGCAGACCCCGGAAAGGCGGCTTTGATCGAGCGGATGGAATCGCGCCATGGTGTGCGCACCCTGGAGGCCGCAGCCGAGCTTGGCTTCGGCTACCGTGCGTACCGGCTGGTGAGCCTGGACTGACCGCTTTTTCTCAGCGGAAAGGCGCCTCTCCTACAGCGGAGCAGATGTAAAACATGGAGAGTATTCCGGCGTGGGCGCTGTGAAAAAGATAGCGTCTGTAAAGCAAAAAAACGGCGCCGGAAGGCGGAAAAGTTGAACCTGTTGGCAGAGGCGGCGCAGTAAAAGCGCAGAATCATATAGCGGCCCAGACCGGAAAAGAGCTGGCCGGCAAAATTTAAAAGCTATTAAAACTTTGAAGACCGCGTTTGGGCCCGGCTTTGAAAAGCCCCGCTCAGGCGCATTTTTTATACCTTTTTTGCCCCTTTGCCTTGGTACCGGGAGGCCGATACCAAGGCAGGGATCTTTTACCAGGTTTGCAGGATAAAAATCCCTTCTGCAGTGAACAGCCTTTCACAATGGCGATAAAATACCGGATTATTTTGTGATAAATATAGACAAAATGACGAACAAAAGAGATAAAAGTGACAAAAATGAGGTGAAAAATGAAAAAACAGTTGCAAATGAAACCGAAAAAAGGTAAGATGAAATCACAAGGACCGGAAACGTTTCCAGAAGGGTCCGGCCTCTATCCTTTCATGTGGGGAGGCGCGTCATGACCATCAAAGATATTGCGCGGGAATCAGGGTATGCTGTCAGCACCGTATCCCGTGCGCTGAACAACCATCCCGACGTCAGCCGCAAGGCCAAAGAAAAGATACAAAAGATCGTTGAAGAATGCGGGTTTGTTCCCAACAATAACGCAAAACAGCTTAAGCAGCAGCAGAGCCAGAACATTGTGATCATTGTAAAAGGAATGTTCAACCTGTTTTTCAATAATATGATCGAAGAGATGCAGAGCGCGGTCTCTGAGGCGGGTTACGGTGTTCAGCTGCACTATATCGACGAGGACGACAACGAGGTATTGGCCGGGGCGCAGCTGGCGCGTGAGCGGAAGCCGCGGGGCATCGTATTTTTAGGGGGCAACAGCCAAAGCTTTGAAAAAAGTTTTTCAGACGTCCATCTGCCCTGTGTGCTGGTCACCTTTACTTCACCCGAGCTGCACTTTAAAAATTTATCCTTGGTCGGCATAGACGATCAGGAGGCCGGGCGGCTGGCGGGAGAGTACCTGCTTAACAAAGGCCACCGGCGTATCGGGGTGATCGGGGGCAACATCAAGATGTCCGAGATCAGCTCTCTGCGTTACCGCGGCTTCTGCGGTGCGCTGCAAAGCAAAGGGCTGCAGCACCCCCCCGCTCTGTATCAGACGACCAGCTTTAACCTTGCGGGCGCTTACCGGGCCATGCAGGCGCTGCTTGCCTCCCGGCCCGAGGACCCGCCCACGGCGGTTTTTTGCATGTCGGACATTATGGCCGTGGGTGCGATACGGGCGGCGCGCGACGCCGGTTTGCGGGTGCCTGAAGATATCTCAGTGTTAGGGTTTGACGGCATCGAGCTGGGCCGTTATGCGACGCCCCGCATCGCCACGGTGCGCCAGCCTCAAAAAGAGATGGTGCGTACGGCGATACAGCTGCTGATGCAGCAGATCGAACGCCGCCGGGAGGGCCAGTGCAGCGTTTTGCCCATTGAACTGGTAGAGGGCGAGAGCGTGGCTGAAAGGCTGGCGTAAAGACGGAATCAGACGGCAAAGGGCTGTTTGAGGATATAGCATAAGACAATCAACGACGATAGGAGGAGAATACAATGAAACATATGAGTAAGCTTTTGGCGCTGATACTGGTATTGGCGCTGGCAATGTCTATGGCGGCCTGCGGAGGGGACGACGGAAAAGGAAAAGTATATTTTCTGAATTTCAAGCCCGAGCAGGACGAGGCCTATCAGGCCATTGCAAAAGAGTACACCGAAAAGACAGGCGTTGAGGTGAAAGTGGTAACGGCTGCTTCAGGCACCTATGAGCAGCAGCTGAAAAGCGAGATTGCGAAAAAAGACGCGCCGACCATTTTCCAGGTCAACGGCGTGGTGGGTTACCAAAACTGGAAGGATTACTGCGCTGATTTAAAAGGCACCGCGCTCTATTCACATCTGGTAAAGGGCACGGGCGTTGTCGGAAATGACACCGGTGTATACGGTATCCCCTTTGCCATGGAGGGCTATGGCATTATCTACAATAAAGCCGTCATGGATAAATATTTTGCCATGGACGGGGCCAAAGCCGCCTCGATCAACGACATCAACAGCTTTGATAAGCTGAAAGAGGTTGTTGAGGACATGCAGGCGAAAAAAGACGCGCTCGGCCTCGACGGCGTATTTGCCTCCACCTCGCTGAAAGCCGGTGAGGAATGGCGTTGGCAGACCCATCTTGCCAATATCGCCCTGAGCCCTGAGTTCAAAGACAAAAACGCCGATATGAGCGACCCGAAAACCGTGCCGGAAATCGATTTCAGCTACAGCGACAATTTTAAAAATCTGTTCGATCTGTATCTGAACAATTCAACCGTAGAGCCCGCCCTGACCGGCAGCAAAACGGTAAACGACGCAATGGCCGAGTTTGCGCTGGGCAAATGCGCCATGGTGCAGAACGGCAACTGGGCCTACAGCCAGATAGCAGAAGTAGACGGCAACGTGGTAAAGGCTGAAGACGTGGCTTTCCTGCCGCTGTATATGGGCCTGCCGGGAGAGGCGACACAGGGTATTGCCA
>JAUNTE010000248.1 GCA_030538855.1 Oscillospiraceae bacterium | reverse complement strand
GAAAAGCTCTCCGCGCTTTTTTGTTATATATTTTTATCAATAGGGTTTTTATAAGTCACGCCCTTGGTATTCGCTGCGGATAATACTGTCCATTTCCTCCGGCGTTTCTTTGCAGCCGCCGGCAAGCCACATTTTTACGATGGCATTGAACCCGCATCTGAAAAACTCAATATGATAGGCGATATATTGATTATCAAAATGCCGCTGGGCCTGGTGAAAATCATAATAGGTTATTTTTTGCCGGTTATCGTATCCAAGTTTGAAATAGGTACGGTAGAACAACTGGTTTTCTTTGATATGATAAAACAGCTTCAGATAATCGTTGCTATTGAATTTTTGCGATACTTCTGTTTCGTACAAACGGTTTACCTCTTCTTCTAAATGCTCTTTTACCTTGTCCGCCAGATCATAGATATCGGCAAAGTTTGCGTAAAAGGTGCTTCTGTTCAATGCCGAAGCCTTGCAAATGTCTGATACGGTAATTTCCTGTAAGTTTTTTGTTTGCAGCAGTTCAACAAAAACTTTTTCGATACGTTCTATCGATTCACGCCGCCGCCGGTTGTTTTTTGTGTTCATATGCTCCCTCATTTTTATTATTCCAACACTTGTGGATGGATTGGTGATTGTTCTGCCCTGATACCGGGATTATACTATAAATATATTAAACCAACAACAGTTGCTTTAATAAAATTGGAGGTGTTTTGAATGAAAAAGAGCAGTTTTACCGCAGTGGTGTTGGGGACGGTGAGCGGGGTGCTGTTTGCACTTGGTATGTGTATGGTAATGATCACAGAATGGAACGCATGGAAGCCGGGGGTCATCTTTGGCTGTATGGGGCTGTTATTGGGGCTGGTCACTGTGATTATCTGGAGAAAGATGACGCATAAAGCGCCCCTTCACTTTTGTGCCAAAACGGTTTTGACGGTTATTGTGGGCGCTGCAGGGACATTGGCGCTGGGCATTGGGATGTGTTTTAGTATGGTATGGGGCCAAATGGTGATGGGGATCGTGATTGGATTGGCTGGTGTTGCCGTTCTGCTTTGCCTTGTTCCGCTGACGAAGGGGATAAAGGAATAAACAGCGAAAGCGAAGTGTGAAGATGAAGCTGAAATTGCCCGGTATCACCCCAAAATCAAAAATTGGAAAGCGGCTTATGGACGAGCCGCGATACCGGGTGATTTTTGCCGCTGTATGCGGTTTTTCTCTGAACCTGTTATACGCCGCCTATAACGGCATACTGGCCGTGCAGGGGCGCTCGTTATGGTTTGCCGTAATGTGCGCTTACTATGCCATTTTAAGTACCATGCGCTTTTCGGCTGTCCTGTGCGGACGGAAAGGCGACGGCGGAGCCTCTGTTAAAACAGAGCTTTTTATAACAAAATTTTCCGGCGTTTTATTGGTGGTATTAAGCGCTGTATTGACAGGCGTGATCTATATCAGCCTATCACAGAATATTGCTGCAAAATATAATAAGATCATCATGATCACGATTGCGGTTTACACGTTCGGGAAATTTACAGCGGCCGTCATAAGAGCGGTAAAACAGCATCACGACCCCTCGCCGCTGTTTGCCGCAATTCGCGGTATCGGATATGTTGAAACTGCAGTGTCGGTTTTGACCTTACAGCGGTCTATGCTGGCGTCCTTCGGCACAATGAGCGGTACAAAAGCACATGTTTTAAACACGGCAGCCGGGGCGGCCGTCTGTCTGTTTGTGCTTGTACTTGGGATTGCGATGCTGATGAAAAAAGAAAGGGTGAATGATTATGGCAAAATCTAAACTTGTAAAAGCAAATGAAAAAATAGCGGAAAAGGTGATAGACGTCTATGATAAAATTGAAAGTAGCGTTGTAAGCGGTTATACCAAAATTGAGGATGCCTTTGTCGAACGCTATCTTACTAAAAACGGCGAAACGGCAGAGGAGGCAAAAAAGCGTATCAGGGGTGGATCGTCCATAACGAAATGATAAGCTGTGTTCAGGCTTTGCACCTTGCGTAACCTGATAAAAAGGGCGGCTTTGAAAGATATGATATGCTCCCTCTATTTCGACAGTTTTGTTTTTTACTGTCTACTTGACAGGGGGGCGGTTCAATAACATCACAGCCGTCCTTTTTTAAAAATCAAGCTTACCGAGGGGGCGGGGCCGACTTTTTCTGCTTTTTACGGCGTCCGGCCCCTGCCTGTTAAAAAAGCCTGTGTTGTCTGTGGGATATTACCGTTATTGAAAAGCAGATAATATCATCCTATAGCAAAAAGTCGCCTGTACAGTTTTGCGCTGTACAGGCGATTTTTATGATACTTTATAAAACATAAGGGGAAGGCTGTATGCAGGATAAAGAGAAGGTGTGAAAACCGGTTTTACGCCTTTGGCAAAGCGGTGTTGTACGATGAGCCGGTAACCGTTACAGAGAAAGGAGAAGTGGGACGCGGCGTAAAATACCCTTTACATACTTTGCAAAGAAGTTGACAGCCCGCTCAAGTTGAAAAAAGTACCGGGCTGACGCCGTGCTGAAATCTGCGGATAAAACTCAGGCGACGATTTTATTTCGGCCGGTCTGCTTTGCCTGATACAGTTTTTTATCGGCGTCTTCAATCAGATCCTGCACCGTCATACCCTGGCGCCAGATACCTACCCCGCCGCTTACCGTCACGATCTCTTGCTGGGTATCCATCAGCGAGCAGCTTTCAACGATCTCACGCAGATTGTTGGCAAAGCTTTCGGCCTCATGAAAATTGGTGCGCGGCAAAAGAAGGATGAATTCTTCTCCGCCGTAACGGCCCGCAAGATCACCGGGGCGTGTCTCCATCAAAAGCAGCTGAGAAAAATTACGCAGTACCCCGTCGCCGGCCAGATGGCCGTAGGTGTCGTTGACGCGCTTAAAAAGATCGATATCAAACATGACGATGCAAAAGGGCACCTTTTGGCGCTGTGCAGCAAGGATATACTCGTCCATAGTGTCCAGCAGATAACGGCGGTTGAACAGATTGGTGAGTGGATCGTGGATGGATTGCTCACGCAGGTATTCATTGAAATGTTCGACTTTGGTATGTTCCTGCTCATGCGCGCGGGAGAGCAGGACGAAAGCGGTGCATGTGCAGAAGCACAGAACAATAAAAGAGATGATCACGTCTGTCAGAAAAGCCGCCCCGGCGGGCAGAGGGGTAACAAGAGACGGTACATAATAGGCAACGGCCAAAAGGATGCAATCGTTCACAAGGCACAGCAGGGTGAAAATCAGCTGAAGCTTTCCCTCCAGCAAAATCGAGGTAAAAACGATGCCCAGCACAAAATACATGGGCATGCCGCTTAATAAGCCGCCGCTGGTAAAAAAGGTGACGGGGAACAAAAGAAAATTATAAAGCAACACCAGCGCCAAAGAACCGCCGCGGCTTTTTCCGGTACGAAAAACAAATAAAAACGCGGCGAGCGCGATCACTACGCAGGCGGCGGCCGTTACACGCGCGCCCAGTGAAAAATCCTCAAAAAAAGTTGCGGCAAAATTGACAAGG
>JAUNTE010000247.1 GCA_030538855.1 Oscillospiraceae bacterium | reverse complement strand
GACGTTTTTTACATGATTTTTTATCTGTCTGAAGCTTTCATCGCTGATTACATGTTCCATCCGGCAGGCGTCCTGTGCCGCAGTTTCAGGGCTGACGCCTAATTTTATCAGATACTCTGTGAGTAAAAGATGGCGCTCATAAACGTGCTGGGCGGCTGCAAGGCCGCGGGGCGTTAATTCGAGCGCACCGTCTTTTTCATCCATGGTGACATAACCGTCTTTTTTCAGTAAGCTTATGGCGCGGCTGATACTGGGTTTTGTATAACCTAAAAAGGAAGCGACGTCGATACTGCGTACATATCCTTTCTGCTCTTTCAGAATCAGGATGCTTTCAAGATAATCTTCTCGAGATTCCATACTTTTCACAAAACTAGGCCCCCTTCGTGAGAATTGCGGCTGATATGGACGCCGTTTTTATTCTATCAGGTTTCGGCAGGCTTTACAGGCTGCCGGCGAAAGGCAAGGCAGCACAGTTTATTCAACTGAAAACGCGGTATGGGGGCTGTTTTCAAGGCGAACGGCCCACAAAAAAAGCAAAAGCCGAAAACGGTTTAGCGCAGATGGCAGAGAACGGAAAATACCGTTGCCTTTTTTACTGCGACACTTTGGAGATATTACAGGGGAAGGAGGAAATACGCCGCGGTCTACCCGTTGATTTTTTCAAAATCCGCCGCGCCGTGCTTGCAGAGGGGACAGATAAAATCAGCGGGCAAGGGGTCGCCCTCATAGATATATCCGCATATTTTACAGCGCCAGCCTGTTTTAGCCGTAGGCGCCGGTTTTGGTTTTACCTGGGCATGGTAATAGGCATAAGTCATCGATGGGTCGCCGTTTAATATTTTGCCGTCCGTCACCTCCGCGATAAACAAAGTATGTGTGCCCATATCGACATGGCGGGTCACTTTGGCAGACAGATAAGCGTTGCAGTATTGTGAGACATATAAAATTTCATTATCTGAACGTATGCCTAAAGAGGCATCGGCAAACTTATCGACATTTTGACCGGATTGAAAACCAAAATGCTGAAACAGTGAGAACGGCGCCTTTTCAGAGAGGACAGACAAATTCAGCATGGAGGTATGAAGGATCATATCATGGGTGAAATTGCTTTTATTGATCCCAACTACGATCTGCAGCGGGGTATCTGTGATCTGCATGACTGTATTGATGATACAGCCGTTATCTTTATTACCTTCTTTGGCGGTGGCGACATATAAACCATAGCCCAACCGAAACATAACTGTTTGATCCATTTCATTTCCTCCTCTTATTTGCCGGTATCATTAGTATAACATATTTTTGAATAAAAAAACAAAACTATATGTTGAAAACAAAAACGTAAAGAAGAAGGGTGGCAGCTGTTTGCTTGCTGAGAAAAAAGCGCCTAGATGACATGTGCGAACAAACACAGGGCATCCAGCGCACGGACCAAGGGTACCAATGAAGACATAAAGGTAAGCACTTTTAAGGGGTGTTAAATAGATAAAAGTGGCGGTGAAAAGAAAGACAGTAAACTTTATTTTAAAAGAAGCGCGGACAAAATGTCCGCGCTTCTTTTAAAGCATTTATTTACAAAAGGGCAGAGGCGGCAGTGTTCAGGCTGCTGTCCATCACAGACTGCCCGCTGTTTTTAGCGAGATTGAAACGTCTGACGGAATTTTTCAAGACGGAGGCCTGTGTAGTAAGCTCTTGTGCGGAAGCGGCAGTTTCTTCAGCGCTGGCAGCGTTGAGGGAAACCACATTTGAGATAGTATTGACGCCGTCACGCAGTTGGTTGATAGCATGAGACTGTTTGGCAGAAGCCGCGGCAATTTTTTCTATCATGGTAGTTGACTGTGAAGCGCCTGAAACCACGCCGGTCAAGGCCTCCATAGTACCGGAGGTAAGCTCGGTACTGCTCTGTACCAAAGCCAAAGTGTTTTCGATAAGAACCGTAATGTCCTTGGTGGCCGTGGCGCTTTTAGAGGCCAGATTTCTGACTTCATCGGCAACAACGGCAAAGCCTTTGCCCGCCTCGCCTGCGCGCGCCGCTTCGACCGCGGCGTTAAGAGCCAAAATATTAGTTTGAAAAGCCAGATCTTCAATGGTTTTGATGATACCCTCTATTTGGCTGGACGCACCGGAAATTTCAGTGATGGCATTATTCAGTTCGGACATTTTTTTGTTGCTGACCTCAAGCTGCTGAGAGGCGTCTATAGAACAGGCGCGGGCGCTGGCAGCGTTTTCAGCCGTATGCGCCACTTGCTCAGACAGGGTATTGATGCCGGCGGACAGCTGCTCTACCGAGGCAGCTTGCTCTGTAGCGCCCTGAGAAAGATCTTTTGCATTGGTATCCATCAGTTCAGCGCCGGAATAGACATGGTCGGCGGCGGCGCTGATATTGGACAGCGCGGAATTGAGCGCCACCAGTATCTGACGCATGGCGTCTTGAATAGGAAGAAATTCTCCGCGGTAATCATGACCGACCGTCACATCCATATTACCCTGCGCCATTTGTGAAAGCTTATCGTCAATATCGCTGATATACTTTTTAAGTTCGCGTTTTGTTGAGCGGATAGAATGAACCAGCATACCGATTTCAGAGGTATCGGATTCTAACGGGAATTCAGCGGACAAATTCCCGTGTGAAATCTCCATCATCTGATCGCGGATGACGACCATAGGACGCAGCAGCTTGCGTTTAAGAAGGATGACATTGGAAAGTTGGAAAACAGCGACTACCACAATAGAAAGTATAATGCAAATTTGAATGATATTGGATACACCCATCAAACGGTTGACTTCACCCAGGGCCCGGGCGTCCAACGTTTCAAGAAACTTGGTTTTCAGCGCGTTGATTTTTGTGATGGATTCTGCGTATTCTTTTCCGTACACATAATTGACGGCCTCGTCCATTTTACCGGCTTTTACGTTATTCATAGCTTGTTCTTCAAGAGGAACAAGATTATTGGATAACTGCGACATCTCGTCGATCATGGCTTGTTCACTGTCGGTGATACCGATTTCTTTCATCTGCGCCACGCCAATATCACGGTTTTTAAGATTGTTCACTTCATTCCAATAATTGTCGTAATGCTCTTGATTACCGGTAGCGGCATAGGCGCGCACCTCGTTTGTCAGATATGCGGAACCGTTCATGAAACGGTTCCGCATTATAAGTAAGCTCAAAACGTGCGCTGTTGGCTGCATCTATTTGATGATTCACATTGCTATAGCAGAACAGCGAGAAAATCATAAAAGCAAGCGCCGCAAGAGAGACCCCGCTCATGAACCATGTCATAGTGGATTGGTTGATTGCCTTTTTCATTGTTGTTCCTCCCAAAATAATGAGAATAAATCGTATTGCACCGCCGCAATACAACTATTTACCAGACAGTAGTTTTTCAGGCACAGACATCTTATTTATTATACAATTTTCGACGCATCCTCTCTTGTTATTATATGGAAAAACAAATGCAAGGTTACGGGCAAAAAAATACAGTAAATACAATTATTTTAATAGTAAAGATAGATAAAAATTATAAAAAACGATA
>JAUNTE010000246.1 GCA_030538855.1 Oscillospiraceae bacterium | reverse complement strand
AGGTTTGCACCGCATATCGGATACGGCCCCTGTTGAAAAGAAGGGGCCGTATTTTTGTGTTCTGTACAGCGGTTTCAGCCGCCGTAAAACAGCGTATCGTTTTTATAAAAAGGCCCTGCAAACCCGTATGAAATGGGTTTGCAGGGCCCCGTGGGGTAAAACGCTTAAGCCGTAACCGCCTGGCTGCCCTGTACCCGGTGTATGCAGTGCCTGTAAAAAAACAGCAGGCCAAACAAGGGCCTGCCTGTATGCGCAAGGGCATGTGCGGAAGCACCCGGCCTGTGTTATTACAAAACCCGGGGAAAACGGGCTTTTTATACATCCGCCCAAAGCAGGGGATTGTCCCGCCGCTTTTGAGAAGGGTAAACGGAAAAGCGCGCAATGCCGAAGCGGTATCTGTTTAGAGGAGATCATTTATAATTCTCTTTCACAAGCCATTGCTTCGCCTTCTCAAAATCATCTATAAAATTCAGTGAAAAAGTACCGCCGTAAAGGGCGGATTTTATTTTTCTCTTTACAGAGGGCTGGGCCCCAACAAATACCACCCGCTGAAAACGTTTGCCGCCGTTTGTCAATTTCTCAGCGATCATGTTTCTCAGCGCGTCGTCAACGGCGGTTTCATCAATGTTGATTACCCTAAGCGGACAAGGGGCAACACGCCTGTCGGTGGGCTAAAACAGGCGCTGGCGGCATTCTCGGATTCGGCGGGCGGCAAGGCCGCCTTCACCCTGTGGCCTTACCAGTCCCCATTTTAGCCCACCGACAGGTTCTGCGGAAATAACAGCCAGCTGCGTTATCCTTGTTGCCGGGCGATAGCCCGGCTGCCATTTCCGCCCCGAAAAACCTTGCTGCCCCTTATCCACTTAGGGTACCATTAACGAGGGCATAGAGGGAAGTTTGAACTGCAGGTAATCATTTTCAAACTTTTCAGCAGCCAGGTCTGCGTGTTCATAGATACCGTCCAAATGCTCGATCCAAATTTCTCCTCCCGCATAATAGATGCGAAAAGAGCTTTTATTTGCTCCGGCGTGTTTTTCTGTTTTCATACGCTTATTCTTTCTGTCGGCAGCGTTGGCCCGCCGGAAAATAGGGGAAGCGGGGCTCAATCATGGATGAGCCATGTTTTGGCTTCTTTCATATCAGTGGAAAAATAGATTTGGCCTTTCGCCAGCGGCGTTCTGCCTGTAAGGGCCTTTTGTAATTGACGCAGGCTTTTTCGCTTGCAATAGCCAACTTTACAATTTTAGGGCTTATTTTTGAGATGTGTTCTGTAAAAGCTTTTACTAAAGTCTCCGACAGTCTGGTTTCATAAAAGTCGATCATGACCCGGCGCTTTTCAGGCGAATTTAAAATAAAATCCTCTTCTTTACGCATTATGGAGAGCGGCACGTTTGCATCATCAAAATAGCTGCCGTAATGTATGCCGTGAAAACAGCCGCCTTTATCGTAGTAAGGGCTCAATGCCCCGCTGGGAGATTTGGTTATTATAAAATTGCCTTTGGCCTGTAAAAAGCTGGCCTTTCATCGTGCGTTTTTGAGCCATTGACATTTTTATCCCATGCTGTTTCAGTAAAAGGGCCCGCGCCGTAAAACGCGGTTACCGGCGCCGTCATTGCTTTTTGATGTGCATGCCGGCCAGAAACCCGATCAGCGTCCCCGCACTGATGAAATAAGAGAGATACGATGGGAGGGCCGACCCGATCCCCGCGCCGAGGCAGATACCGAGGGCGACCCCCTCAGACATATAGGTTTCGGTTTTATCCTGTGATTTTCTCTTTTTTCTGATCGCCAGTATCAAAATGACGGGAACCAGGCCCGCCACAATAACAGGAGCAATCGTTTTTATAAACTCCATAACGGCCGTCCTTTCAGGAGAACTTTTTCAAACGCCCTATCGATGAAAGGCGAAACGATACAAAATCTGTTTATTCGATTGTAATGGAGGGGCATAGAAATGTCAAACGATTTTGCACGCGGCAAAAATGGCCTCCGGCCCGCTTGGTACAACCGGGGCGGCAGACGCGCCGCCTGAAAAAAGACGGGCCGCCCGGGCGGTTTTGCGGCGCCGCGCCCACCTGCCGGGCGCTTGAGTGAGGAGGACGCCCTGCCCCGGAGGGATATGCAGGGCGGTTTATGACGCACAGATACAGCGGCGGAGATAGGCGAGACGGGCAAACTATGCCGCCCGCCCCGCATATATCGTGAAAAAATGGGACGGCGAAAGGGATATGACGCATAACGGCCCGGCGTTACGCGCGGAAAAAATAAAAAATACGGCCCGGCCTGAAAACCTCTTTAAAAACGAGAATACGTTGACAGACAAGGGCCGGGCGGCACTGGCCTGACAGTCGGGCGGCAAAAACGCCGCCTTTTCTTGCCTGATGCGCCAAGGGCTGTTACACTAAAACCAGAGGACCAAAGGCGCGGCGTTTCAGAAACGGCGTTACAGAAACAATGTTTCAGAAAAAAGCCGGGCAAAATAAAAAGGGGCTGTGAATATGGAAGAAAAAAGCAAGCTGGCGGTGTTTATCGCGGCAAAGAGAAATAAAGCGGGGCTGACCCAAAAAGAACTTGCAGAAAAGCTGTACGTCTCGGATACCGCCGTATCCAAATGGGAGCGGGGCCTGTCTTACCCCGACATTACCCTGGTGCCGGAGATATGCCGCCAGCTGGACATCAGCGAACATGAGTTTTTTACCGCCTGCGACGATATTGCCGCCCGCCGCCAGCAGAAAGAGCTGAAAAACGTGCATCTGGCGTTTCGGGTTTATCAGCGGGTACTGTACGGCGTTTACGCGCTGGGGCTGCTCACCTGTTTTATCGTAGATCTGGCCGTCTCGGATACGCTCTCGTGGTTTTTTATTGTGGCGGCCTCTGTTTTGACCGCATTCACCGTCACCAATCTGCCGTTTTTATTAAAGCGGCGGCGGCTGATCGTGCCGCTGGCTGCGCTGACGGCCTCTGCCTTTTTACTTTTATGGGTGATATGGCTTTATACCGGCGGAGAGTGGCTGCTTTCCTCGTTTATTGTAGCGGGGGTCTCGTTTGCGTGGCTGTGGCTGTCGGCGCTGGTGGTGTGCCGCAAAAACTGGCCGTGGAGGCTGCGCGCAGGGCTGTTGTGCCTGCTTGCCGCCTTTTTACTGGCCGGGATGAACCCGCTGTGCGGACTGTTATTTGATTATAACGTGCCTGAATGGTGGGACTATATCTCTCTGCTGCACAGCTGGAACGCGGAGACCGTCTCAAATAAAATTATTTTTTGGGTACTGACGCTTTCGGGTGTGGGCCTGCTGGCCGCGCAGCTGATCAAAACTTTGGCCGCAAAACAAAAAAGATCATAAAATAGCCGGGAACAGGCCAAACCGCAGCGAAAGGCCGAAAAAACTTTGATAAAAAACCTTCCGGCACAGGGCAAAACAGGTCTTGCAAAAAAATCATAAAAAAGCTTCGCAGTTTATCAACGGCCGGCTTTTTAAAAGTGTGAACACAGTGGCTGAAAATTATTTTACAGCCAAATGCCCCAAAGCTGTTTTC
>JAUNTE010000015.1 GCA_030538855.1 Oscillospiraceae bacterium | reverse complement strand
TAAAGCGTTTATCCCATACGAAATGGAATTGCAAACACTGCATAGTAGTTGCGCTGACATATCGCAGGAAAGTATTCTGTGGAGAAAAACGAACAGCAACCGGCAGGATATTGCGGCAATTGTGTGTGGAAGAGCATAAAAAGCATAGAGGCAGAAGTGTGCCCGGACGATGTGCACATGCTGGTTAAAATCCCACCCAAAATGTCGGGGAGACGCTTCAAAGGGTACTTGAAAGAGAAGCGCAGCACAAGGCGTATGAGCAATGCGGTGATGAAATACAAGTATCGGAGCAAGAGTTCTGGTGCAAAGGATACTACGTGGACACAACGGGAAAAAACACAAGCCGGATTGCAGAACACATCAAGAAGTAACTGAAAGAAGATGAGACGGGCGAGCAGATTACGATGAGTGAGTGCAGCCCGTTTATGGGTGATAAGGAACAATCCCCGTGTCCCATGCGGGGAGGGGCGCGACTCTTTATATCGGGGTTACGCTGCTTCGGTGGAGCATTTCAATCCACCCGCCCCGTGCGGGGCGGCTGGCAGGCCGTACTTACGGTGCTTGACGCGCAGGCGAGGAACGAAAGGCAACCAAAGGGCTTTGCCCGTGTCTGAAGCACCCCGCGTTTTACGTGTGGATGTTTATTTTTTACGGCGCTTTTTCAGCTGTAAACCCCGGCGCCGCCCGCGTCAGGCTGCAAATAAAAACGCCGTCCCGCAGGCCTTTTTTTAAAGCGTCAAAGCCCTACGGCTCCATCTCTTCCAGTTCCCGCATCCACAGCGCGCATACCGCGTCGCTGGGCATGCGCCAATCTGCGCGCGGAGACAGCGACACCGTGCCCACCTTCGGCCCGTCCGGCATACAGCTGCGCTTATACTGCTGCGCAAAAAAACGGCGGTAAAAGCTCTGCAGCCAATCCTTCAGCACCTGCCGCGTATATGCGCCCGCAAAGGCATATTCGGCCAGCCGCAGCACTTTGGCGGGGCCAAAGCCCCAGCGCACGATATAATAAAGGAAAAAATCATGAAGTTCATAGGGGCCTACCAGTTCTTCCGTCTTTTGGGCGGTCACGCCGTTTTCATCGGGGGGCAAAAGCTCGGGCGATACCGGCGTATCCAGTACGTCCCGCAGCGCCGCCTGCAGTTTCGGGGGCATTTTTTCAGCCTCATACGCCACCAGATACCGCACCAGCGTTTTCGGCACCCCGGCGTTGACGCCGTACATCGACATATGGTCTCCGTTATAAGTGGCCCAGCCAAGCGCCAGTTCTGAAAGGTCTCCCGTGCCCACCACCATGCCGCCTGCGTCCCCGGCCATGTCCATCAGCACCTGGGTACGTTCGCGCGCCTGACAATTTTCATAAGTGGCGTCACGCACCGCGGGGTCATGCCCTATATCGCTGAAGTGCCGGTCAACGGCGGCTTTGATATCCACACACTGAAAGGTGCAGCCCAGCTCTTCACACAAGATCTGCGCGTTGCTTCGGGTACGCTGGGTGGTGCCAAAACAAGGCAGGGTCACGGCCAGCACGTCGCTTGCCGGGCGCTTCAAAAGCTTCATCGCGCGCACACAAACCAGCAGCGCCAGGGTGCTGTCCAGCCCGCCCGAGACGCCAAGCACCGCTTTTTTCGCCCCTACCCGCCCCAGCCTTGCGGCCAGGCCGTGGCTTTGTATCGCCAGTATCTCTTCACACACAGCGGCACGGCAGCCCTCCCCCTCTGGGATAAACGGATGCGCCGCAACCGGGCGGGTGAGCGCTGTCTCACGCTGCCCCATACTGAAAGGGACAGCGGTATAGCCGCTTTGCACCCTTGCGGGGAAGGTGGTGTTCCGCAGCCGCTCGGCTGTAAGGCGCTGCACGTCGATCTCGCTGATGCATATATCCTCAGCAAACGGCGGCGTCTCTGCCAGCACCGCGCCGTTTTCACAGATAAGGGCATGGCCTCCAAAAACCGCGTCGGTGGTGGATTCTCCCCGTCCCGCCCCCGCATAGGCATACCCACACATCAGCCGGGCCGAGGCCCCTTTTACCAGTTCCCGCCGGTAGGCGGCCTTGCCCGCCAGCTCACTGCTGGCCGAGAGATTTAAAATCACCGTCGCGCCCGCAGCGGCATGCTCCACAGAGGGCGGCGCGGCCGACCACAGATCCTCACATATCTCAACCCCCAGGCAAAACGCGGGCTGCTGCTCACAGTAAAACAGCAAATGCGTGCCAAAGGGCGCCTGCGTGCCGTCCGGCAGGCGGTAAAGCGCCGTTTCAAGCGGGGGTGGGGCAAACCATCTCTTTTCATAAAATTCACCGTAATTCGGCAGCCATGTTTTGGGCGTCAGCCCCAATACCCGCCCCTTACAGCATACCGCGGCAGCGTTGTACAGCTTTCCGCCCCATTCTATAGGCAAACCTATGGCAAACACAAGGTCCAGCTCTTTTGTCTGGCCGCATACCTCCAGCAGCCCCTGCAGCGCGGCGCGCTGCAGCACCGGCTGATAAAAAAGGTCCCCGCAGGTATACCCGGTCAAATACAGCTCGGGCAATACGGCCACAGCCGCCCCCAGCGCCGCCGCCTCTTTCAGCGCCGCCGCCGCCTGCGCGGCATTATAGGCCGGGTCTCCCACTTTTACGGCAGGCGTCAGGGCCGCCGTTTTGATAAAGCCGTCTTTCATTTCCCACTCCCCCTTTGTCTCGTTTTGATTATAACAAAACACGGCCAGACCCACAAGCCAAGTTTCTTCTCTTTCGCCTGAAATCACTGTGGCTTGACCCACGCGCCGGATTCTGGTATTTTTAATAAAGGATCTTTGTTTTTCTGCACCCCGCCCCATTTTTCCATCTGAAGGCCTCCTCTGCACCTCTGCCCCACGGCTCGCCCCGCCTCTGCGCGCAGAATATCTATGGGCCCTGCCAGTCTCCATCCCTGCCGGGCCGTCTGCATAAAAAGGGCAATGTGTTTTCAGCCGCCGGGCCGCGGGCTTTGGCGCCTTTTACCCGCCTGCAAAGGCCCGCCCCACACCCGGCGGTGAAAAAAAACCGCACGCAGCGCTCTTTCTATCCGGGCACATGGGGTAAAAAGCCCTTGACTTGCCACGCTTTGCAAAGGGCCGCCGGACACACTTTTACGCCGCTATAGGGGCCGTATCTTTATTCTGTCCCAAAGGGCCCCTTCATAAAATGATACATAGGCTTTTATCTTGTACGGGCTTGGCGCGGCTGCGCCCGGCGCTTCTCTTTTTATAACGAAAGGGTGTTTTTATGGAACTGTTCAATCAGTGGTTCACACAGCTCACAGGGTCGCTTGGCCTTGCCACCGGCCTGGCCGGGCTTGTCTTCGCCCTGCTCGGCTGTTTTTTTGGCTACAGGCTCATCCGCCTTCTGGTTACCGTGGGCGGCGCGGCTTTAGGGGCGGTGCTTTTTATCTCCGCCAAGCTGCACTGGCTGCCGCAGCTTGATTTTCCCGTTTGGGCCGCCGGGCTGCTGGGCGCTGTGCTGGTGGGCCTGCTCTCCTGTTTTGTCTATAAAGCGGGGCTTTTTTGTTATTTTGCCCTGATGGGCGGCAGCTTTGCAGGGTATCTTGCGCCTCTTTTGCACATCAGCGGGGCCTCGGGCTTATGGCTCACCCTTGCGGCGGGGCTGATTATAGGGGTTTTGGGTGTTATTTTAAACCGTCCCTATATCATCTGCGTCACCGGTATCTCGGGCGGTTTGTCGGCAGGGCTCTCAGTTTTTACGCTGCTCTCGTTCAGCGCACCGGCCTTCGCCCCCGTTCTGTGCGGCGCTGTTTTAGCGGCGCTGGGCGTTTTGTTTCAGTTTAAAACAGCAAAGAGGTGAAAAAATTGCCTGAAACCATACGAAGAAGCGCGCAGGCGCTGGACGAGGACGAGGCGCTTGACCTCCTGCGCCGTGCTTCTTACGGCGTATTGGCCCTTATCCAGGCGGACGGTTCTCCGTACAGCGTGCCTTTAAATTTTGTTTTACAGGGCAAAAACCTTTATTTTCACTGTGCCCGGCAGGGCCATAAGCTTGACTGCCTGCTGCATGACAGCCGGGTCTGCGTCAGCGTGGTTGAAAAAAGCACGGTCGTCCCGCATATCTTTTCAACTGATTACCGCAGCGTCACCGCGCGGGGCCGCGCCTGCATCGTCACCGATGAAGCCGAAAAGCGCCGCGCGCTGGAGCAGCTTATCGCCAAATTCTGCCCACAGTATATCGCCGAGGGCGCGGGCGAGATCGAGGCCGGGCTTGCCAAAACCTGTATCGTCAAAATCACGCTGACGGACGTCACCGGGAAACAGGCGTCTCAAAAAACGCGTGAAGCGGCGGCTTTGCCCCTTTAAAGCAGGACGGTAACGCGGCTATTTTCAGCCCGCGCCGCTTTGGTCGTCTTTTGCGGTTGGGTATTCCTCTTTCCACTGTCTGCAAGCGTTTCATTTCTCTTTTTATAGTATCTTTTTTCTTGGCTAATACGGTTTTGCATGATGCCGCATGCGCCGCCTGTGTAAAAGTTTTTCAGGTTTTTCCTCACCGGCGGCAGACGCGCCGGTGAGCTTTTTTGCGGGTTTCTGCCTGTTGGTTCAGCTTTTTCCGGCGGCGCTGGTATCCGCCTTTGTTTTTCTCTTCCCGGTTTATCGCCCCGGCGGCGTGATCTCTGCGGCTTTGATGCCGCCGGCAGGTTTTTAAAACAAAAAGGCGCTGTATCCTACGTAGCGTCTTTATTCGTTTGTATAAAATATACTATCCATCGCGTTTATTAAAAATATAAACGCCCATTTTACAGCTTCACCATAAGCCCGGCTTTCCCGATAGGCGTGAAACTGCAAAGGATATACTACAATGTGATGTAGTAATAGAAACACCAAATAAAAGTGTATGGGCCAGCAATATATTCCAAACAAAACAGCGGTATGGTTTTTGCCATACCGCTTTCTGCTGAAAAATTTTATCCGCGCCGTATTTTTTACGCCCTTGAAACGCCCAGCACTTTATATTGGATGGCCGTGCCATTGGGCAGCACAATATTGGCGGTCTCGCCGCCGCGTTTACCCAAAAGGGCCGCGCCCACCGGGCTCTCATCTGAGATACGCCCGTTGGCCGGGTCTGCCTCGGTAGAACCTACAATATCGTATTCTTCTTTTTCTCCGTCTTCGTCCTCTACTTCAACATGGCTGCCTACCGCCACCACGTCAAGCGGCAGTTCATTTTCATCCAGTACACGCACATTTTTTAATATTTTCTCAAGTTCCGCAATGCGGCTCTCTACAAATCCCTGTTCGTTTTTCGCTTCGTCGTATTCGCTGTTTTCAGACAGATCGCCAAAACTCCTCGCCTCTTTGATCTTTTCAGCGCACTCTTTGCGCTTGACGGTTTTCAGCTCTTCCAGTTCCTGTTCCAAAGCCTTCAAACCCTCATAGGTCACTACGATCTCTTTGTTCAATGTTCCGTTCTCCTTCACGGTTTCTTACGCGGGATTTTTCGCCTTTTTTGTTGCGTTTTCAACAAAAGAGCCCATTCTCTCACGCATTATTTTGTATTATATATCACGCGGGATACCGTGTCAAGTATATGCTGCTTTTTAGGCAAAAATGTACGGGTCGATTCGTTTTTTCAGATATTTTTTATTGCAAAGCAGCACGCTTTTCCAGGCGCGCGTCGCGCAACAACAAAAAATAAACATTAGAACCTCAGCCGCAGCGTCTTTCGTTTTCGGCTATTTTTTATTGCTGCGCAATAAAAAATATTTGATCTCTAGGGCCTCGCCCTCGCCGCTATTGCGACAACCGGGCGATTGGCCAAAAAAATAGCCTCCGCTTCGCTGCGGCTATTTTTTATTGTAGAGCAATAAAAAACATCTGATTTCGGCGGCCTGGCCCTTGCCGCGCCAGCGGCAGAGGAGAAAACGGCAAAACAGCCGCCCTTTTCCTTCGGCTGTTTTTATCGTGGAGCCGTATGTTTTTTAAATCTGCGCCGCCAAGCGGTAAAAAACAGGCCTTATAACCCCGGCCCTGAGCGTGACAGCTTGCCGGCTGCATTTCTAAACTTTTTACGTCGCCGCCCTTTTCGGCACATTTTAAAAGGGCTTTAAAGCGCGGTACGGCAGCCTTTATCCCCTTACAGGCAGCGTTCTTTCCCAATTGACGGTTTCGGTTTCACACCGGCAGCGGCCCACATCAAAAGCAGGCAGCCTTTACCGGCAAAAACAGCGGTCCTTCAGGCGCGGCGCAAATATAACGGTTATAACAAAGGGGTATCAAGCGGTATGCGCCTCTGCCTTTTTTCGCCTCCCGTCCGGCCCCGGCGGCCTTTTTACACAAAAAGCCCCGTGGCCGAGGCATTGCGCACCCTGGCCACGGGGTTTTCCGAATCGATACTATAGTAAAAAAGATTTTTCAGGCCTCTGGCAAGCTCGCTTTCGTCATTCCTCTTCGCCGCCATCGCCAAATATCTTTTTGGCCTCTTCCACCACTTTGCCTTCCAGCACGGCGGGGACAGGCTCGTACCGCACAAACTCATAGGTGAAATGTCCCCGTCCCTGCGTCAGCTGGCGCATATAGGTGGTGAAATTGTACATTTCACTCTCCGGCACCTCGGCTTCGATCATCTGCAGGCCGTCGGCGGCGCCGTGCATACCCAACACACGCCCCCGGCGCTTGTTGATCTCTCCCATCAAATCGCCGGTATTCTGCTCAGGCACGTGGGCCTTCAGGCTGCCCACCGGCTCAAGCAATACGGGTGAGGCCTGCGGCAGCGCGGCCTTGTACGCCAAAAACGCCGCGGTTTTAAAGGCCATCTCGCTTGAATCCACCGGATGGTATGAGCCGTCCAGCAGCGTCGCTTTCAGCCCCACCATCGGGTATCCCGCCAAAACGCCGTGATGCACCGCCTGCTGCAGCCCTTTCTCTACGGCGGGGAAATAGTTTTTCGGCACCGACCCGCCAAATACATTGGTCTCAAATACCAGGTTCTCACTTTCGCAGGGCTCAAATTCTATCCATACATGCCCGTACTGGCCGTGGCCGCCGGTCTGTTTTTTATGTTTCCCCTCCGCCTTTACTTTTTTGCGGATGCTTTCGCGGTAAGCCACACGGGGCTTTGTCAGTTCCACCTCTACCCCAAATTTTGCTTTCAATTTTGCAACGGCCACATCCAGATGCTGTTCACCCAGGCCGCCAAGCAGCTGCTGCACCGTTTCGGCGTTGATCTGATACGACAGGGTGGGGTCTTCCTCCATCATGCGCTGCAGCGCCGAGCTGATCTTGCTCTCGTCGCCCTTTTGGCGCAGTTTCAGGGCCATGGTCAGGGTGGGATGCGGAAACACGATGGCCTCGCCCTTTAAAATACGCGCCGGGGCGCAGAGGGTATCGCCCGTCTTGGCCTCAGGCAGCTTGGTGATCGCCCCCACGTCGCCCGCAGGGATGTGGTCGGTATCCGTCTGCTTTTTGCCTTTGATATAAAGGATCTTGCCCATGCGCTCACTCTCGCCGGTGCGCCCGTTCACCACCGCGCTGTCAGATTTCAGCATACCGCTGACCACCTTGACATAAGAGAGCTTACCCACAAAAGGATCCGCTACCGTTTTAAACACATAAGCCAGCAGCGGCTCGTCTTTATCGCAGGCCACTTCCACGGTATGGCCGGTGCTGTCCACCGTCTCGATAGCGCCGGCGCGGTGGGCGCTGGGCAGCATTTTACGCATGGCCCACAGCAGCATATCCATCGCTTCCAGCTTGGGCGCGTTGCCGCACAAAACCGGGGTGATGGCGCCTGTTTTTACCCCCATGCGCACGCCTTCGGTCAGCTCTTCGGTGGTAAAGGGCACACCGTCAAAAAACTTTTCCATCAGGGTCTCGTCCGTCTCTGCAACGGCTTCACTCATGGCGGCCGTCAGCCCTTCCAGCCGGTGGCCGATGCTGGGCATCGGCACCTCACGCGGGGCGCCGTTTATGTATTTGTAGGCCTTCATCTCAACCAGGTTCACGTAGATCAGGCCGCCCGCCTGGTTTACCGGCACCACTACCGGGCACACCGACGGCCCGAACTCGGCCTTCAGTTCCTCAAACACCTTATAATAGTCGGCGTTTTCAGCGTCTATTTTTGAAATATAGATCATCCTGGCCTTTTTGTATTTAACGGCCAGGTTATACGCTTTCTGCGCGCCCACCTGCAAACCGTCCCGGGCCGAGACGCAGATCAGCACCGATTCCGAGGCGGGCAGCGCCTCATACAATCCCAGCTCAAAATCAAAAAGGCCGGGCGCGTCCAACAGGTTGAATTTGACGCCCCCCGTCTCGATAGGGGCCAGCGCCAATGAAAGCGACGCCCTGCGTTTTATCTCTTCCGGGTCGAAATCACACACGGTGTTTCCGTCCTCTATCCGTCCCTGACGGTCGCTGCCGCCCGTGGTATACACAAGAGCCTCGGCCAGCGTGGTTTTGCCTGCGCCGCTATGCCCGGCCAGTACGATATTTCTGATCTTATCCTGTGCGTAGTCCAATTTGGTTGACCCCCTTCTTCTCCAATACCGGCGCCCGTGTTCCGCGTCAGCATTTTATACAAAAATTGTAACACACCCCGCCGCGTTTTTAAAGCTATTGCCTTAAAAAAGCTATTTCTACCTTGTAAAATTCTAACGTCCCGGTTTGTGTACAATAGACAAAATTTTTTGTCATATGCTGCAATTCTGCGGCGCGGTCCCCTTTTTCTTTGATAAAACGCCGCCTGCGCCCAAAAGCCGCTCTGTGCGCCGCAAACTGTAAAAAGCTTCTTTCCTCCTATGTTTCAGCCAATATCCGTTCGGCAGCACTTCACAAAAGCCGCCGCTTTTTGAGGGCATGCGCGTTTTTTCGCCGCAAGGGCGTTCTCTTTCCCTCCGGCCCGGCAAAACCCAAGCGGGCGGGCGCTGTAAAAAGGGCGGACGCCGAAAACCGCGCCCGCCCGTTCAACTGCCTTTTGCCCGCGCGGGGTGCAAAGGGCCCTCCCTGCTCCTTCCCACCGGGCCTCGCCTGCAAGGTCCTCCTCTTGCCGCACGGCCGCTTCGGCGTTTCTATGGGTCTTTTCTGCCCGGCTGTTTTTATCTGCTGCAAAATAAAGCTTTGCGTCTTGCCTGCAGGCCCCTCTCTCCCCTTTTCGCCGCCTTTTATAAAAAGCCGGGGCCATTTTCCCTCTTGGCCTTCTCATTTTTTATAACGTTTGCGGGCTTTCCCGGCCGGCCTCACCACACCGGTCTTTCAATCATCTGCGGCGCACAGGGTTTTCCATCCCCGTCAATCTTCATATACAGCGGCGACGCTACGGGCTCTCCGTTTCATCTCCGCCCGGATATGCAGCGGCTCCAGACACTCGCAGCGGCTGCCAAAGCTCAAAAGGATATCGTAGTGATATTCGTTCTCTATAAAAGGGAAATCGACGATGTAATACTCGCCGCCGTCCGCCGTAAAATTTTCATAGCCGCAGTGATCCAGCACCCTGTCCATCACAGACCGATGAACACGGATCTTTATTTTTGTCTGCATCTCCTGCCACCGCTGTGAAAAATCCAAAACCGGTTTTTGATACGCCCGCGGTAAAAACGTCTCCTCCTGTATTTGAAGGTTTGCCATGCGGGACAGCCGAAATAAGCGAAAATCTTTTCTTTCGCGGCAATATCCCTGCACATACCACCGGCTGCTTTTCAGCACCAGCTGATACGGCTCGATCATCCGTGCGGTATTTTTTCCATGGTGGGCGATATATTCAAATGAAAGCAGTTTATGTTCCTGCAAAGCCGTCCTGATCGTCTCTATATATGGCTGTATGTTGCCGTTGCTCATCCATGGGCTTAGATCGATACATATCTGATCGGCTTTTAATGCGATCTCTTTTTCTCTGTCAGCCGGAATAAAACTTTTTACCTTGGCAAGGGCGTTTACCAGTTCCTCCCCCCTCACCATCCCCGCAAGGCTTGAGAGCCCCATCAGGATGGCAGAGAGTTCGTCCGCAGAAAAAACCTTTTTATCAAGTTTATACTCCTGCATGATCTCAAAACCGCCGCCCACTCCCGGTGCAGAATAAACGGGGATACCCGCCCTGCTGATGGCGTCTATATCACGGTAGATGGTACGGGGCGAGACTTCAAACCTGTCCGCCAGCTCCTGCGCGCTGATACGCTTTTTATCTAAAAGTACCGTTACGATGCTGACAAGTCTGTCTATTTTCATCTTTCAGCCGCCTTTCGCTTCTCATTGCTGCCATACTGCTGTCAACAATGCCATGCTACAATAAAAAAGAACACAAAACAAGAAAACAATAAAAATGGAGGCAATTTATGTTTACAGTCTATGTTTATCTTCTCGATACTTTGGCCGATTGGGAAATCGGGCATATCACCGCAGAACTTTGCTCAGGCCGGTTTTTCAAAAACGGCGCGCCGCGTGTATCCCTCAAAACGGCCGGCCTTTCCAAAAAGCCCGTTCACACCATGGGCGGCCTGTCCATGCTGCCCGATTGCACCCTCGACGATATAATTATCAGTGAAACAAGCGTACTGCTTTTACCTGGCGCAGCTACATGGGATGACCCTAAACATGCCGCTGTCCTTGAAAAAGCAAGTGAATTTCTCGCTTCAGGCGCTGCAGTGTGCGCCATCTGCGGCGCAACCGCCGCCCTTGCGGGCTTTGGGCTGCTGGACGGCCGGCCCCACACCAGCAACGGTCCGGGTTTTCTTGAAATGTCCTCTCCCCGCTACCAAGGGCAAAGCTTTTATATAGATGAGCCATCTGTAGCGGATAACAACCTGATTACTGCCGGCTGCACCGGGGGCCTGCTGTGGGCAAAACAGATCATCGAACGTTTAGATGTTTTTCAGCCCGACACGCTGGAGGCCTGGTACGAATATTTCAGCACCGGTGAAGCCAGACATTTCTTCGCCCTTATGCAAAGCCTGCCGCCCCGGCCTAAAATCTGACGTACCCTTGCCCTGCAACGCCGCCGTCCGCCAAAATAAAGGGACGGCACGGCAGATGCAGACGGTAAAAAGGCAGTGGGCTGTATACTCTGCTCTAGCTCTGCGCCGCGTTCCCATCCCTGTTCTTTTTCCCGGCCCGGCTTCTCACCGCAGGCAGACAAAATAAAAGCCTTTGGCTAAACCAAAGGTATGGGCAGGCCCTATAAAGACCTGCTGGCAGGCATCTCAAGACGCGGCTGAAATATTTTTTATCTGCACCGCTTGCCCTGCCGCTGTTAAAACAGCAATATCCTTTCTGCCGAAAATCCCCTCCAGACCGAAGATCGCTGTTTGTCAGCTCAATTCGCTTGGCGCTTGAAGCCAAAGCTTTTTACGCAGTGCCTCCACTGACAAAGCTGGTGGCTTCCGCATTTGACAAAAGCCCTTTGCGGCTGGCATAGCCAGCCGCAAAGGGCTTTTGATCTGTGTTTTATCCGGTTTCACGCTTTTTGCCTTGCGTGAGCCTAAAGTTTGGCCCCGCGCCTCAGAAAAACGGCTCACTGGTACTTTTTAAAAAGCGGGCCCGCTATCGTAAGCACCAGCCACGCCAGCTGAAACAGGATGACCGCGGGCAGCGTCAGCGAAGAAAGCCCTTTCGTCACCGTCAGTAACAGCACCAGCGCCATTCCCAGTACCGAGGCCGCAGCCATCAGGATGCCCGCCAGCTTTTCACCCGCAATACCCGCGCAGGCGGCGCGCAGGCCGCCCACAAAACTCGAAAAAGTGCCCATATGGGTCATCGCGCCATCGCTCTCTGGCATATATGCAAGGCAGGGCTCCAGCGCCCGCTCGTCCTCGGCCGTCATCACTTTTACGCTGCCGGGGCGCAGCCCGTACACTGATTCGATCAGCTCCTGCGTCACGCTGAAATCCTCTGACTGCACCATCAGGGATATCCCCCCCGCATCCAGCCGCTCCAGCACCTCGGCCACCTCGTCGTCGGGGTGGTAGCTGACAAGGAACATCCCGAAAAGCTTTCCTGAAACGGCCAGATATACCGGCTTTTTGCCTCCCTTGGTATACCGTTCTTCGTAATCCATCGAGGGAATGTCGATGCCGTGGTTCTGCATCATCTGCCGGTTGCCCACAATAACGCGGTTGTGCTCGATCCATCCCTCAAAGCCGCAGCCCGTCTCGCGGGTCAGATTTTCAACCGGATACAGCATGCCGGTGTTGCCCTCGATCACCTGTAAAAAAATGTCCCGCAGGGTACTGCAGCCCTCCACCAGAATACTGGCGGCATACAAAATGGCAAGATCGATACGTTCTTTTGAAAAGGTTTTGATGCCGCCCAGCCGCACCCGCCCAGCCGGGAACAGGTCTCGTACGCTCACCATCATCACGTTGGCGCTGCTCAGTTCCTCCATGGCGCTCCAGCCGGGTATCACGGCGCCAACCTGCGCCGCGGCCTGCTGCATCATGGTATTTGGCAGGGCCGCCACCAGCGTCGCCGCCAGCGGGCTGCCCAGGCAGGCCGCCGCCGCAAAGGCGGTCAGCCCCGTATACAGGCTGCCGGTAAATACCCACGAGACGCCCGCGCACACCACGCTTACGCCCAACACGGCAAAGCTTAATTTTTTTGCCAGCCGGTCGCTGGCGCGTTCAGAAAAGCTCTGTTTTAAAAAGCCCTTCACCAGCGCCGTCGGGCGCGACACCAGCAGCCGGGCCTCCGGCTCGGTCAAACCCTGGGTCACCTTATGAGAAAGCCTGCTCTCGTCCACCAGATAGGCGGCGGCATATTCATCCTGTGCGGTGGACAGCTCAAAGTTGCGCACCATGGTCCGGCTGAACATCCATTTGCCCAGCGCATTGACGCACAGCGCCGCTGCCGCCGCCGGCGCAAACAGGGTGACCGAGGCCGGGTCATACGCCCCTGTATCGGCCAGATACGCGATGAGCTGCAAAAACGCGCCCACCACCGCTACCGACGCCAAAGTGTCCGCCGTAGCCTCGCCCCAAAGCCCTATCACGCCCCCGGCGATAGACCGAAAAGAGATCGCCGAGGCCAGAACCAGCAGCCCCAGCTCTCCCAGTAAAAACATCAGCGGCTGTCTGGCCGAGAGGCCGGGCAGCGCGGGCACGGCCCCGTTTGCTGAAAGCCCCAGATACAGCAGGACGACGGCCACGATCCCTGTCAGCACCGTGCGTATCAGCAGGCCGCGCCTCATCCCCTGCAGATCCTGCAAGATCGGTTCGGCGTCGGCCTGGGTATTGTAATCTTCTACAATGTCTTCCTCCGGCGCTTCCTCAGGTTCTTCCCACTCCTGATCGTCAAAATCGACGTAAGCTTCGCCATCCTCTTCAATACGCTGGCGGCCGCGGCGCAGGTGGAACCAGGGCTTTTTCCCCGGCTCTTCCTCCTGCGTCATGGTGCCTACCCGCGACGTGAAAAATTTTTTGAACTGCTCTTCTTCAAAAGCGCCCTTCATATGGGCTTCGGCCCCGGCTGCCGGGGCGTTCTCCTCCGCCTGCCGCACTGCCGCGTCTTCTATGTCCAGCACAAATTCCCGCGTGTCGTCCATATCCGGCTGGTCAAACGGCGCCGTCGGGGCTTTCAGTTCCTGCGGCATTTTGATGCGCTCCAGGGTATCGCTCTCTTCTTTTTGGGGCGGCGCCTCTTTTTCCTCCGGCTGCGCGGCCAAGGGGCAGTCCACCGGTTTTTCGGTGGGCTTTTCATAAAAAGTTTCTATTGCCTCAGGCTCCGGCTCTTCCTCCCACAGCTGCTCGTCCTCCCGGGCGCGGCGCTGTTTCTTTTCCAGCTTTTCCTTCTGCCGCGCCTCTTTTCTCAGCTGTTTTTCACTTTTGATATGTCCGCTTTCGTCCCTGCGCTGCGATAATTCCTGAAAATAGCCCTGTATCTCTCCCGGTGTTTTTTCCTGCGGGCCCTCCTCTGTAAAAGGGGCCTCAAACTGTAAGGCCATACGGGGCGGCAGCTGCTCCGGCTGCGGCTTTTCGGCAGCCGTTTCTTCTTTGGCCGCCTTTTCTTCCTGCTTTGGCCGGGCCGGGCCCTTCTGCGCGACTTTCTCTGCCGGCGGGGCGGCGGGCCCTTTTTCCTGCGATGAAAGCCCCAGCTCGGCCAAAATATCGTCTACGCCGGGCAGCGCGCCGCCCGCCTTTTCTTTCGGGCCCAGTTTTTCCAAAATATCATCTACCAGTTCTTCCTCAGGCTCTTGAAACGCTGCCAAGATATTCTACCTCCCTGTCCGGCCGCGACCGCGGCCCGTCGGCGCCGCGCCTTTTTTGTATCCAGACGGCGCCGCTTTTTTATCTTTGTCCAAAAGCCGCCGCGTGAAGCGTATCCCGGCGGCTTCGGCCTTTTTTATTGAAGGAACATATGCCGCCGCGCAGGGCCGCTTTCTGCCTTTGGGCGGCGGGCTTATCCTTTTTCTTTTTCCGCGCGCTGGCGCAGTATCTCATACATCACAACCCCCGCAGCCACCGAGACGTTCAAACTGTCCACCTCTGTCTCAACGCCTGCGGCCATCGGGATGCCCACCACGCCGTCGCAAAGGCTTTTTACCAAGGGAGAGACGCCCTTTCCCTCGCTTCCCACCACCAGCGCGATGGCCCCGGTCAGATTTTGACGGAATGCGGGTTCCCCGTCCATATCCGCGCAGTAGACAAAAACATTGTTGCTTTTCAGCGTTCTCACCGCCGTGGCGATGTTGGCCACCCGCGCGATGGGCAGCCGCATGCTGGCGCCGGCTGAGGCCTTGTGCACCACCGGCGTAACGCCTACCCCGCCGCGCCGGGGTATCACCAGCCCGTGCGCCCCAAACAGCAGGGCTGAACGCATCACCGCCCCCAGATTGTGCGGGTCTTCTATCCCGTCGGCCAATACAAAAAAGGGTGGACGGCCGCTTTCCCGCGCCAGTTCCATCAGCTCAGACAGTTCACGATATGCCACCGTCGCGGCATAGCAGGCCACGCCCTGATGATGCTCTGTGCCGCACATTGCCTTCAGCTTTTGGGGGTGCAGCCGTTTCACCACCGCCCCCGCCTCTTTTGCCATGGCCGTATAATATCCGGCCAAAGCGGGGTTCAGCCCCTCTGCCATATAAAGGGTATCAACAGCTTCTCCGCTTTTCAGCAGCTCTGTCACCGCGTTTTTACCATATATCAAATTTTCCTGCGGCTCAAAAGCCTGTATTTTTTCGTGGTTTTCTTCTCGCATCCGCCGCGCCTCTTCTTTTTTATAGACTTAATTTTCCTCTATACTACATACTGTATCATTATAACAATTCCTTTGCGCCTTTTCTACTAAATATCGGCCTTTTTCAAAAAATTGCTCAAAATTTTTTCTTCTTTTTATATGACGGGCGTTCGGCCCGCCTTTTTTAGTTTCGGCTGTATATTTTTTCATCAAACAAAAACAAAAAATTTTCTTCCATGCGTTTTTTATCTTTGGGCCGCATTTTTCAAAGGTGTTCGGCGTTCTTCTACAAAAAAATCTGAAATTTTCTTTTGCAAAACTTGCAGAAATTGATTTGTCAAATAAAAAATTATTTTATATTATTGTGCGGTATCTACAAACTTTTTTTACCTGCTGTTTGTAAAGCCCGTTATACATTTGGTAAAAACCATTTTTTGGCTTTCCACTGTTGAAAACCCTGTGGAAAATGTTTATAAGTCCTTCTTTAACGCCATTTTCTCTTCAACTTTCCACAAAAGTGCCGCAAGTTTTCAACCACATGTTGAAAACTCATTGCCTAAACGGAAAGTTGAATCACAAAAATATACTTGTCATGTTGCATGAAAATTAAAATTTTTTTCGCTTTCTTTTTTTCTTGACAACCACTATGCCTTCTGCTAAAGCTCTGTTTTTTTGTTTTTCTTCGCAGCAACTTTTGCAAGTTTTTTAAAATTGCGCGGCGCAGGCAGAAAGATATTTTAAATCTTCTGTCCGGCGTACCGCTATACCCGCGGACAGCCCTTCACCTGCCATCAGCATAATGCCGGATGTCCGCGGCTTTCGCTCGGCTTTTTGCCTGCGGCACGGTTTCCGCCCTCGCCTTCCTCTTATCATAACGTTTTACCGGGCCCGTAAACGGAGGCTTTTCGCGCCTGTAAAGAGCCATTTCATCCACCCACACAGGTTTTTAAGCGCCTGCCGTTTTGCTGGCCTGCACCGCGGCGTCGCCCCTGCCCGTGCAAAAGCTTTTCTGTTCCTTTTTTCGTCTTCCGCTTTTTATAAAGGCCGTCATCTCGCCGTTTTTAAAAGATCTGCCCGCCGTCTTTAGGGGGAAGGTTTTTCACGGCGCACCCGCCCTCGCCCTTACCGCGCCCCGGCCTTTTAACCTTTTTGCGCGGCTTTCGCAATGGCGCGCCGCGTATGTTCATGCGCCTTTTTCTTCCGTCTGCAATTTTTTCGATTTTCACTTTTGACTAATCTCCTGCGGCATGCTATGCTTAGACCAAAATCGAAATGTCAGAGAGGGGGAAGCGCCATGTCTTTGCAGGATACCTTTAAAGCGTTGTCTGACCCGACCCGCAGGCAGATCTTAGAGCTTCTGCGGGAAGGACGGCTGACGGCGGGAGAAATCGGCTCTCATTTCGACATGACGGGCGCCACCGTCTCGCATCACCTCTCTATTTTAAAAGACGCAGGGCTTGTCAACGACGAGCGGCAGGGAAAATTTATTTATTATGAACTGGATACCAGCATTGTTGAAGACATCATGGGTTGGGCGGCCCAATTTTTAGGAGGAGACAAACATGAAAGATAAACGTCAGGTCATTTTATTCTGGTTTTTAGCGGCGCTGCCCGCCGTCATCACCCTATGCTGTCTGCCCTCACTGCCTGAGAATATCCCCCTGCACTGGAACGCGCAGGGCGTTCTCGACAATACCGGCAGCAAATGGAACGCGCTTTTCCTTCCCGGCGTTACGCTGCTGCTCGCTTTGATGATGGAGCTCTTGCCCCGGCTTGACCCTAAAAAAGAAAATTATAAAAAGTTTGGCGGCGCTTATCAGGCCATCAAACTGCTGCTTGTTTTATTTATGCTGGGGCTTTGCCTGTGCATGCTGTACCTCGCCTATGTGCCCGGCGGGCTGCCTATGGGCAGGGTATCTACGGCAGGCGTGGGGCTGCTGCTGTGTGTGCTGGGTAATTATATGCCCAAATTCAAATGCAATTATTTCGTCGGTATCAAAACCCCATGGGCGCTGGCCAGTGAAACGGTATGGCGAAAAACCCACAGGCTGGGCGGCGTCTTGTGGTTTTGGGGCGGCCTGCTGACAGCGGCGCTGGCTTTTCTGCTGCCTGAAAAATCGCTGGCTGTTATTTTACCGGTCATCTTGCTCCCGGTGACGCTGCTTCCCATGGCGGCCTCTTATTTCTATTACCGCAAAGAAAATTCCACCCCTCCCTCCTAAAGCCCAAAGGGCGGGGCGCAGCGTCCATGCCTTAACACAAAACCCGCTCACTTCTGTTTTCTTTTTTAAAATGTCCTTTCTCGTCCTATGATATTTATAATAAATCCAGTGTTCTTTCAAAGCCGCGGCATTTTCAAAGGTATGGTACGCATGGTACATCCTTGCCGCCTTGTTTCTGCGCCGTGCGGCATATATCTGTATCAAGGCGTCCCTGACAGACCTCCTCTCAGTCCACACGCGCAGGTCAAAAGAAAGAGAAGGGCCTTTCAGGCTGGTTTCAGCAACCCAGCGCCGCGCCTCATATGGGGCGCGTGGATTGAAATGCCATGACTTTTCTTTCGTTCAACCCGCCCGTGGCGTCGCGCCCCGTATGGGGCGCGTGGATTGAAATAGCGCGCCCCCGAGGGGACGTTTACCGCCAACAGGTCGCGCCCCGCATGGGGCGCGTGGGTTGCGGCAGGGCAATTGTTTCCCGGCTCACCGCGTAGCTGTGCCCTGTCTCCTTGTTCAAATTTAGCGCAACCCTATAAAAAAGCAAAACGCTTTTGGGGTTTCTTTGCCTTAAGCCAAATTTTACTGCATTTTCCCCTGCCGCGCCGTTGCGTTTCGCCGGGGGATGGTCTATAATAGATGAAGGTTTTCAATATTTGAAATATTCATCAATTTCAGGAGGGTACCTTTATGTTAGTAAGCGCAACCGAAATGCTGAACAAGGCCAAAACCGGTCATTACGCCGTCGGCCAGTTCAATATCAACAATCTTGAATGGACAAAAGCCGTCCTGCTCACCGCTGAAGAGCTGAAAAGCCCGGTGATTTTAGGCGTATCCGAGGGCGCAGGCAAATATATGACCGGTTTTGAAACCGTAGCGGCCATGGTAAAAGCCATGGACAAAACGCTGAACATCACGGTGCCTGTGGCGCTCCATCTTGACCATGGCTCTTATGAAGGCGCTAAAGCCTGCGTAGAGGCGGGTTTCACCTCCATCATGTTTGACGGCAGCCATTATCCCATTGACGAAAATGTGGACAAAACCACCGAGCTGGTTGAGCTTGCGCATAAAAACGGCCTTTCTATCGAGGCTGAAGTGGGCAGCATCGGCGGCGAAGAGGACGGCGTGATCGGCGCCGGAGAAGTGGCCGACCCCGCCGAGTGCAAACGCATCGCCGAACTGGGCATTGATTTTCTGGCCGCCGGCATCGGCAACATCCACGGAAAATACCCCGAAAACTGGAAGGGCCTGGATTTTGACGCCCTTGCCAAGATCCAGGCTGCCACCGAGGGTATGCCTTTGGTGCTGCACGGCGGTACCGGTATCCCGGCCGACATGATCAAAAAGGCCATCGACCTCGGCGTTTCTAAAATCAACGTCAATACCGAGTGCCAGCTCTCTTTTGCCGACGCCACCCGTAAATATATCGAAGCCGGCAAAGATCTTCAGGGCAAAGGCTTTGACCCCCGCAAACTGCTGGCCCCCGGCTTTGAGGCCATTAAAGCTACCGTCAAAGAAAAGATGGAGCTGTTCGGCAGCGTAAACAAAGCCTGATTGTAAAAACATACAATATAGACAAAATACAAATAGAAAAAGGAGAAACCGCGAAAGCGGCTTCTCCTTTTTTCTTTAAATCTGCGCCGAAAGCTTATGACAATGGCCGTTTCCATCCCCGCGCCCCCTGCGGGGCGCGACAGGCAGTTCAGACAGTTCAGCATTGTATCCGGGCAAATTTCAATCCACGCGCC
>JAUNTE010000245.1 GCA_030538855.1 Oscillospiraceae bacterium | reverse complement strand
GTTCCAGCGTCAGCTCGATGCTCAGGCTGTAAACATTCTGGGGAGTGGGGTCGAACTCCCAGGAATGTCTCAGAAAGCGCCTGAAAAGGTGTTTGATGCCCTCGGACATGGGGCCCAGCCAGAGATGGAGGGCGATGAGTCCGCCCGTGAGGCTCACGGCTTTGCCCAGTTCCTGGGATTTGGGGACGTTGCCCTCCTCACGCTGTTTTTGTTTGCGTTTCGCGGTGGCTTCTTCCGTCCTGCTGGGGTCTTGCTGCTTGCCGAACATAGGGATTTCCCGCGGCGTTTTCCGCTGTTGCGATTTTGGCGATCAGCGGTAAGATAGCAAAAAGCATGCCTCTGCCGGACAAGATAGAACGCGGGAAAGTGCCCCGACATCAGCGTCACCGGCGTGCTGATGGGCAATGAACTTGTTTGTGGGGAGTGCTGAGACGCCGCGCCCGCGGCAGTGATCCGCTTCGCCGTTCGCGGCACGGGGAAAAACAGTGTTTTACGGATGGAAGATCAGCCTGCTCGCGCTGGGCGGCAATTTTATGCTCCAGGGCAGCGTGCTCTACTGCATGAACGCCTTTATGGAACCTCTGTGCGCGGCCCACGGCTGGAGCCGGGCGGGAATCAACATCAGCATGGGCATAGCCTCGCTCATGGGGCAGTTCGCCATGCCGCTGGCCGCCGCTGTTTCCACCCGCTGCTCCCTGCGCCGCCTCACGGCCCTGGGGGCGCTGGCGGGCGGCGTCTCCATAGCCCTGATGGGCATGACCGGGGACATCCGGCTGTTCACCCTGCTTTCCATCGTGGCCTGGATTTCCACCCAGATCTGCGGCGGCGTGGTGGGCAACGCCCTGGTCAGCAACTGGTTTTATCACTACCGGGGCCGGGCCTTCGGCCTGGCCAACGCGGGCACTTCGCTTTCAGGCGCGATCCTGCCCTTTGTGAGCCTGGTGCTGATCCGCTATTTTGACGTGAGTACAGCCTATCTGGCCTTGGGCCTGGCGACCTGCGCCCTGGCTCCCCTGGCCTGGTTTCTGGTGCGGGACACGCCCCAGGCCATGGGGCTGCATCCCGACGGGCGGCGGCACGAGCCAAGGCGTTCCTCGCTGCCCCCGGCGGACGTCTCCTTTTCCCACTTGCTGCGTTCGCCCCAAGCCTGGCTTCTGGGACTGGCCTTCGGCTTGGCGCTCATGGTCGCTTCCGCGGTTATGAGCCAGATGAAACCGCGCTTCGCGGATCTGGGTCTGGAGGCCTACCCGGCCATGCTGCTGGCCTGCGCCTCGGCCTTTCTGGCGGCTCTGGCCAAATATGCCTGGGGCTGGGTCTGCGACCGTTTTACTCCGCTTTTCGCCGCGCGCTTGGTCATGCTCTGTAGCGCGGCAAGCTTGGCTCTGGGCTTTCTGCCTTCCGGCATCTGGACCATGACCGCTTTCAGCCTGAGTTTCGGCGGCTGCATCGGCGGCCTGTGGGCCATTCTGCCCGCCGTGGTCTCCTATTACTTCGGCGGCGGCAATTTTCTGCCGTCCTACAAGTTCATTTCCATTTTCATCATTCTGCGTAGCGCGGGTTTTCCCATCATGGGGCTTTCACACGACCTGACCGGCAGTTATGCCGCCTCGGACGTGATCTTCGGCGTGAGCCTGCTGGCCTCGCTGGGCCTGATGCTGCTGCTGCGCGAGAGCGGGGCCGCGGAAAGCGCCGCGCGCAGGCATGCGGCGGCACACGCGACGAAAGCGGCGCGGCCGCGATAAGACGCGCCGGTCCGCCGTTTTCCGGAAATGTAACGTGCCGGAACGCCCCGGCTGGACCCGGAAAGCGCAACAACGTATGTTCTCTCCAGAAAATCGGCGGCATAGCCGCCGGTACAAATTTTCACGTCCTCATACGGCTCTTGGCGGGAACCCTCCAGCTTCAAAACTTCCTGGAGGGCGAATGGGCGGATCTCCAACGTATCAATGTTGTTTCAAACAAAAAGGAAGATCTATGCGCGGTTTGACGGGCCTGTGTCTTGTGTGCTTTTTGCTTCTCCCCGCACCGGGCGGAGCGGAAGAAATGTTGTCCGTGGGCGCGTGGTGGTGTCTGCCATTGAGTCAAGAAGCTGTGGACTGCAGGCGCTATACGCCGGGCGACGCGCCCGCAAGAGGTGAAAACGTGGTGGCGGTCGGCAAGCTTGTCGCCGACGTTTCGGGCCTTGTGACGGCCTCCGGGCCATTGCGCCTGCATACCCGCTATACGAGCGTCATAGTCCGGCACGGCCTTACAAGCGAGAACGGACGCCCCCGCCTGCGTTTCGCCCTGCCGGGGACGCCCGAGGGCAGGGAGCAGGCCTTTATCGTCGAATCCGAGGAATCCGCCTATATCATGCGTTCCGGAGGCAGCACCTCACCTTTCTATATGCGGATGCCCGGCCTGGACGCCGCGCTGGATGCGGCCGTGCGCGCCGCGCCCTTCGCCTTGTCGCGTTGTGAGATCATCAGGGGCGTGGACGGCGTTCCCCTTTTGCGGCATGACCCGCGAGCCCGCACGCTGACCGCTCTGGACCCGCGCCTGATTGAATACGGCAACGATGCCCCCATGCAAATCAGGGAAGTCAAGGAGCAATGGACGGAAAAAGGAAAGGGCACGGCCATTACCTTGCGGGGGCAGAAATTCACCCTGGTGGTGGAACCGGATGGGGAGATGTTGCGGTTGTACGACAACTCTTCCTGGGAAGAGCCCCGGCGGCGGCTTCTGGAGTTGCCGCTGGACGCGGCGAGCATGGCCTTTTTCCGCTGACGCGGCTCAGCTTCCGCCGCCCGCGCCGTCCTCCCACCACCACTGGGCGCGGCGGCAGAGCAGGTCGATATCGCCGGCGGCGGCCAGGTTGAGCATCTGGCGGTACTGGCGCACGGCTTCGTGGCTGTGGGGATTGGCCTCGAACAGGCCGGAGAAGAGCCGGGCGTCCTCGGTGAGCATTTTGCGCGCCGCGTTTTGGCGGCGGCGGAACGAGGGCGTGAGAAAGGGCAGCAGGTCCCCCTGCCCGGCCAACAGGGCGAAGTAGGCCAGATTGGTGATGAAGTTCATGTTCTGAATGCGGGCCATGGCCTGGTCGTGCTTTTCCGCCGTGGTGCGGAAAGTGCGGCAGCCCAGGGCGCTGAAAAAGCCCTCGGCCATGGCCAGATGCCCTTCCGTGGCGTTGTGGCCGGGGACAACGGCCACCGGCTGGTCCGCCTCCGGGTCGGGCCTGGGGCCGAACAGGGGGTGGGTGCCCACCACCGGGCCGGGCCAGAGTTTTTCCATCTGGCGCAGCGGCCGCTCCTTGACGGAAGTGATGTCGGCCAGCACCGCCGTGGGCGGCAGATGCGGTTCCACCAGCCGCACCACCTCTTCAAACACGGCGGCGGGCACGCAGATCAGGGCCAGGTCGGCATCGGCGCAGGCCGCGGCCAGCGTTTCCGGGGCCAGGGGCTGGTCCGCTCCGGCCACCGTCAGGCCGACGGCGGCCGCTCTGGCGCAAAGCATGGCCCCCATGCGCCCGCCCGCGCCGATCAGCGCGGTTTTGGCGGGCGTGCGGGGGCGGGTTTGGGCGGCGCTCATTGCAATCGGCTCCAGACATTCCAGAATTGCGGGA
>JAUNTE010000244.1 GCA_030538855.1 Oscillospiraceae bacterium | reverse complement strand
TTCAACGTTGCCACCATGCGGCTGTTTGCAAGCGGCTTTATATACTCTAATACGTTGATATTCAATATACAGGATTTACTGATTTGCACAAACCCCAAATGTGTCAGCTCTCCGGCTAACTGATAAAGCCGAAAATCAGTTCGATAAACACTCTTTTCAAGATAGGCATATGTGCTCTTATCAACACTCTCGATATAAAAGATATCGGAAACGTTGATAAGCCTTTCACCTTCTTCACTATAACATTTCATTTTTGTATCCACTGCCTGCAATAAAGAAATAAGCCGTTGGACATTTTCATCCATTTTCGCATATCGAACGAGAACTTCTGTATCTTTGTAAATCGCATCTTGTTCTGTTTTAAATATCATTCCATCACCTGCCCAACAATAAATATATAATAAAACTTCATTTCAAACAATGATGGAGATACCAAGATACAATTATCAGCTGCCAACATGCAGATTTTACGCAGAGCCGCACAAAAACTCTGCGGCCAGCGCTGTAAACTTTACTTTGGGGGTGCGCGGCGTGTGCTTTTCTGCGCACCGCTCTAATATTAAAAATAGGTACATGCCCCCGCAGGCAACGTTGTGCAGACGCAACACGCATTACGCCTGTGGCCTGAAAACGGAAAACCGCAGCCGCCGTCCTTTTATGTCTGGACAGCGGCTTTTTTTCACTTCAGTTTATTGGCGTCTTTTTGTTCGCCTCCCTCTCCTGCTTTTAAACGCCCAAGCTTTTTGAAGCTTTTGACTGCTGCCGTTCGTTTTAGGGCCAGCTCGGTTTTTTATAATTGCAATAAGTATATATTTTTAAAAAGTATACTTATTGTTTTTGATTTTCGGCTGCGCAGTGGACATTTTTTCTTTTCGAGCCTATAATAAGCGTAATCATCCCATACGTTAAAGGAGCTTTGTAAGACATATGCAGAGACAGGATATTCCTCGTTTTTCTCCTCCCGTTACCCAGGGCCTTACTGCTGAACAGGTAAAAAGCCGCGTTGACGCGGGGCTTTCAAACAAAGAGACAGGGACAAAAACCAAAACCTACCGTCAAATCGTTTTAGAAAATACCTTTACCTTTTTCAATATTCTCAATTTTATTCTGGCACTGGCGGTACTGCTGGTGGGGTCTTACAAAAATCTTCTCTTTATGGGCGTAATCGTCTGCAATATCTGCATCGGTACGTTTCAGGGCATCCGGGCAAAACGCACCATCGATAAGCTTTCGCTGATCGCCGCCCCCAAGGCCGGGGTGATACGCGACGGCCAGCGGATGGAGATCGCAGTGGAGGAGCTGGTTTTAGACGACGTTCTCTGTTTGTCGGCAGGTAAACAGATCTGCGCCGACGCGGTGGTGGCCGAGGGCGAGGCCGAGGTCAATGAATCGCTGCTCACCGGCGAGAGTGACCCTGTTCTCAAACGGCCGGGAGATACCCTTTTATCCGGCAGCTTTGTCGTCAGCGGCGTATGCGCCGCCCGGGTAACGCATGTGGGCAATGAAAATTACGCCGCGCAGCTTGCCAAAGACGCCCGTTATGTAAAAAAGCCCAATTCTGAAATCATGCGTTCGCTGGATTTTATCGTCAAGACCATCAGCGCGGTTTTGGCGCCGGTGGGCCTGCTGCTTTTCTGCAAACAGTATTTTTTGCTGCATACAGGCCTGCAGCAGTCGGTCATCCGTACCGTCGCCGCGCTGATCGGTATGATACCGGAAGGGCTGGTGCTGCTTACCAGCATGGTTTTTGCCGTCAGCGTACTGCGTCTTTCACGCCATAAAACTCTTGCGCAGGAGCTTTACTGTGTTGAGACGCTGGCCCGGGTGGATGTATTATGTCTTGATAAAACCGGCACCATCACCGAGGGATGTATGCAGCTGGACGGCCTTGTGCCCCTTCAGGATACGCCGCGGGAGGAGATGGAAGCCGCCTTATCGCTGCTGTCGGGCGCGTTGACGGACGATAACGCCACCTTTCTCGCGGTGCGCGAGGCATTTCCCTCTGCGAAGGCGGAGGCGGTACGCACCGTCCCCTTTTCCTCGGCCCGTAAATGGAGCGGCGCAGCCTTTGAGGGGCGCGGCTCTTACCTTTTGGGGGCCGGAGAATTTATGATGGGGGAAGCCTTCGCCCCCTATGCCGCGGCTGCGGCCTCTTACGCCGAAGAGGGGCGCCGGGTGCTTTTGTTGGCCCATTCTTCTGAAGAGCTGTCGGCCCGGCAGGTACTGCCCGCCCAGTTAAAACCTTTGGGCTTTTTGCTTTTCAGCGATAAACTGCGGGCCGAAGCCCCCGATACCCTTGCCTATTTTGCCAAACAGGGTGTGGCGCTTAAAATCATCTCGGGCGACAGCGCCGTTACCGCCGCCCATATCGCCAAACGCGCGGGGATGACTGGATGGGAAAATTATATCGACGCTTCTCTTTTACAGGATGAAGCCGCCCTGCAGGACGCGGCGGAGCGTTATCAGGTTTTTGGCCGGGTGACGCCGCGTCAAAAGCTTTCGCTTGTCAAAGCGCTGAAAAACGCCGGGCACACCGTTGCTATGACGGGCGACGGCGTCAACGATGTGCTGGCCCTGAAAGAGGCCGACTGCAGCGTGGCCATGGCCTCGGGCAGTGATGCCGCCCGCACTGTCGCTGATCTGGTTTTGCTTGATTCCAACTTTGCTTCTCTGCCAAAAGTGGTGCAGGAGGGCCGGCGCTCTATCAATAACCTGCAGCGCAGCGCGGCGCTATTTCTCACCAAAACCATTTTCTCGGTGTTTCTCAGCTTTTTCTTTTTGTTCATCGCCGCCCCCTATCCCTTTCATCCCATCCAGCTCACCCTGATCAGCGCGCTCACCATCGGCCTTCCCTCTTTTGTTCTTGCCCTTGAGCCAAACAGTGAGCTGGTGCGCGGGCGGTTTCTCATCAACGTTTTTCAAAAGGCCGTCCCCGCCGCCTGCGGCATGCTTGGCAGCGTACTGGCGCTGGTCTGTCTGACAGCCTTTTTCCCCCTTTCTGTGCCGGCTTTTTCAACCTTGGCGGTGTATACTACCGCGGCGGCCGGGTTTTTACTTTTGTTTCGGCTGTGCCGCCCTTTTAACCCTCTGCGGCTCTCTCTGTTTATTATTACCGCCGCCGCCTTTTGTATCGTCTCCTGCTGTTTTGGCCCGTTCTTCTCTCTTGTACCGCTCGATCTTTTTTCAGCGCTGACGCTGCTGGGGCTTTTCGCCTGTGTCGCCCTCTTTTTTTACGCCGGTCACCGGCTTCTCGGCTGGCTGTTAAATAAAGCCTCATGCATCGCTTTTTTGAAAAAGTTCTGGGGCCGTGTTTTCCCGGAAAATAAGGGATAACTTTTTTATCTTTTTCAGCCGGTGAAAAAAGGGTATAAAAATGCCCTTACCCCTGAGAGAACGAAAAGCGCCGCCTGCGGCATAGAAGGGCGGTTTTAAGTAAAAAAAACGCCGGTAAGCTTTCACGCAAAGGTGGCGAACGACTTTTTCAGCCATACCGGCAAGATCGAAGCTTCTCTCTTTTTGAAAACCCATATATTTTTACTCTATACAAAATTTTACAACTTGATTCAAAATCGAAACAGTAAGGAGATGCAGTATGGCAACCAGAGATTTTACACCCGCTG
>JAUNTE010000243.1 GCA_030538855.1 Oscillospiraceae bacterium | reverse complement strand
GAAGATACCGCTGATCTTAGAGGGCGGCCCCTGCCGCGTGGGGGTGGAATCGACCGTGGTGAGCCTGACGGGAGAAAAACCTGTACTGCTGAGGCCCGGGCTGATTACCCCGGCGCAGCTGGAGGCTGTTTTAGGCGGTAAGGTTATGTTATCCGCCGCAATTTTGGACAGACTAAAAGAGGACGAAAAAGTTATGTCGCCCGGTATGAAATACAAACATTATGCCCCCAAAGCCAACGTGATCATGATAGAAGGAGACCGGGACGCATATTGTGATTATGTAAATCAGCGCCGCCGGGACGGTGTCATGGCGCTTTGCTTTACAGAGGATGAAGCTTTGCTGCGCGTCCCCGCGGTGCAGTACGGTGAACAGGAGGACGCAGCGGGGCAGGCCCGGCTTTTGTTTACGGCGCTGCGCCGTTTGGACGAGGCCGAAGCTGTTACGGTATATGCCCATGCGCCCAAAAAAGAAGGCGTGGCGCTGGCGGTTTATAACCGCCTTTTGCGCGCGGCCGCGTTTCAGGTGATCACGCTATGAGAAAATGTGAGATGAATATCCCTATCATCGCCGTGACGGGAAGATCGGGAAGCGGAAAATCAACGGTGTGCAAATTTTTTTCGCAGCGCGGTTATACAGTAGTGGATGCCGACCGTGTGGCGGCGGAGATTACCGATACCTCGCGGGAATGTCTGAACGAACTAGCGGAACGATTTGGTTCAGATATTTTAGATGAAAAAGGCCGTCTTGATCGCCGTAAGCTGGCGCAGAAGGCTTTTGCGTCGCAGGAAAATCAGGCCATACTCTCTTCTGTTACGCATCCCTACATCATCCGGGAGATCCTGCGCCGCGCCGCCCAGGCGGAAACGGGCGGAGAGCCTTTTGTTTTTGTGGACGGCGCGGTGATCGTCGGCCATGATTTTCAGCGGTACTGTACTGAAATCATTGTGGTGATTGGGGACGAAAGCCAACAGATCAAAAGGCTGACTGCCCGGGACGGCATTACGCAAGAGGAAGCGGAAAAACGGCTTTCTGTTCAAACAACTGAAAAATGCCTGCGGAAAGCCGCGGATCACATCATTGAAAACCGGCAGGGGCTGGCGCAGCTTGTAGAACAGGCGAAAAAAATACTCGGAAAACTCGAGAGGAAATATGAAAAAACATAAAAGAAAATTGTTTTGGGCGGCAGGGGCGCTGTTGCTGCTGGCTGCGTTTTTCTGCCTCGCTTTGGTATTAGGGTGGTTTGAAAAGCTGTTCTATCCCATTAAATATGAAGAGTATGTAGAGCGTTACGCGCAGGAATATGAAGTAGACCCCTATTTTGTCTATGCGGTCATCCGTACAGAGAGCGGATTCAACCCGCAGGCTGTCTCGGTTGCGCAGGCGCGAGGCCTTATGCAGATCACCGAAGAGACGTTTAAATGGCTTCAGCCCCAGTGTGCGCCGGGCGAAATGCTGACCTTTGACGACCTTTACCGCCCTGAGGTCAATATTCGCTTTGGCGTCTATTATCTGTCGCGCTGTTTGGAGCGTTATGGCGACGTTTCAACGGCTGCGGCCTCTTATCACAGCGGATGGGGAACGGTGGACGGCTTGTTAGAAGAAGCGCGTTACAGCGCCGACGGCAGAACGCTTTTGGAATTTCCACATCAGCAGATGAACCATTATGTGGCGAAAATTGAGCAGAGCTATGAAAAATATCTTGCCCTGTATCAGAAAGAAGGTAATTGACGTGAAGGAAAAAGAAAAGACGGAGGGCCAGAAATTGGCGGAAAAGCTGACGTTTACCCAAGCGCATATCCATGATGAAAAACCGGAACTGTTTGAAATTGCCAAAGAGTTTTGCGAAGGGTATAAAACGTTTTTAGAAAAAGCAAAAACCGAACGGGAATTTGCTTTTCATGCGGAAAAATTACTGGCGGAAGGCGGATACCAGCCGTTTGAGAGAGGACGCTTTTATAAGGCGGGCGACAAAGTATATACCGTCAACCGTAAAAAAGCCGTGCTGGCGGCTACCATAGGCGAAAAGCCGCTGTCTGAGGGCCTGCATATTTCTGTGGCGCATATCGATTCTCCCCGTCTTGATCTAAAGCCCAATCCTCTGTATGAGGACGCCGACCTCGCCCTGCTGAAAACGCATTATTACGGCGGTATCAGAAAATATCAATGGGGCGCGATGCCGCTGGCGCTGCACGGCGTAGTGGTAAAAAAAGGCGGCGAAACGGTAGAGATACGTATTGGAGAAGAGCCGGGAGACCCGGTGTTCTGCGTAAACGACCTGCTGCCGCATTTGGCGGCGGAACAAAGCAAACGGACCTTGGGCGAAGGGCTGAAGGGGGAGGAGCTGAATATCGTCGTAGGGTCTCTGCCCTATGCCGACAAAGAGGTGAAAGAGCGTGTAAAGCTTTATACCTTACAGCTTTTGTATGAGAAATATGGAATAACGGAACGTGATTTTGTACGGGCGGAAATAGAGGCGGTACCGGCGTTTAAAGCCTCTGACGTAGGTTTTGACCGCGCGATGGTAGGCGCCTACGGCCAGGACGACCGGGTGTGCGCCTATACCGCGCTGCAGGCTGAGCTGGAGACAAAATCGCCTGCGTTTACCACGCTGTGCGTACTGACGGATAAAGAAGAGATCGGGTCAGACGGAAACACAGGGCTGAACTCGGATTATGTTTTTCATTTTATCGAGGCCCTTTGCGAAGGACGCGGCGAGGATTATAAAGCTGCTGCGGCGGCGTCAAAATGTCTTTCAGCAGACGTTAACGCGGCGTTTGACCCCACCTTTGCCTCGGTATATGAAAAACGAAACGCGGCTTACTGCAACCGGGGCTGTGTGATTACCAAGTACACCGGCGCACGCGGAAAATCAGATACCTCTGACGCGGGGGCCGAGATGATGGGATATGTGGCCGACCTGCTGGATGAAGCGGGGGTTATGTGGCAGACCGGGGAACTGGGGGCCGTGGATGCCGGCGGCGGCGGTACGGTGGCAAAATATGTTGCCAATCACAATATCGACGTGGTGGATATCGGCGTTCCTCTGCTGTCGATGCACGCGCCGTTTGAACTGGCGGCAAAACTGGATATTTATATGGCATATTTGGCCTTTCGCGCCTTTGCCGATAGTAAAAAGTAACAAAAAGCGGGGATTCTCCCCGCTTTTTGTATACAATGATATATTTGTTTTACTGTAAAGAAAAAAGTATGGTGAAATATTATATTGCAACGCTTTGCAAAAAAATACTATAATAGAAATAATATATTCGCAGGCCCGTTTTAAGTGAGACGGGCTTTCGGACAAAATGATGAGGAGGAACACACAATGAAAAAAATGGTATGCGCGCTTTTAGCAGCGGCGCTGGCGTTTTCAATGGTTGGCTGCGGCGCTGGGGCCAGCTTTGGCAGCGATACGGTCAATGTAGGTATGATCGGGCCGTTGACCGGTGACAACGCTATTTATGGTACTGCCGTACGCAACGGCGCCGAGCTGGCGGTGAATGAAATCAACGCCGCGGGCGGCATCAACGGCAAACAGATCGCTTTTGTGCCGATGGATGACAAGGGCGACGCGATCGAGGCGACAAACGCCTACAATAAACTCAGCGCGGACGGCATGCAGGTGCT
>JAUNTE010000242.1 GCA_030538855.1 Oscillospiraceae bacterium | reverse complement strand
TACGTCACGCCGGAAGTTACGCTTTCACCGCAGCAGCCGGTCAATGGCATCTATAACGGCGATGTGAAAATAAACGTGAAAGTAGAAGATCCGGTGGTGGAAGGTATCAGTTCTGGCCTTCGGTCAGTCACTTACCGGGTGTTGAATAGGGGAGAGGAGACGCAGAGCGGGACGTTATATCTGACGAGGGATACGAAGCCCGGCGCTGCCCAGAGGGCTTTTGAAGGCGCGTTCACTGTGGACAGCAAAAAAAATAACAGCAATGACGTTGTGATCGAGGTTTACGCTGAGGATAACGCGCTGAATATCTCAAAAAGCGCTGCTTCGATCAAAATCGATACTTCGGCACCGCAGATACACATCTCATATAACAATAACGCGCCTAAAAATGAAAAGTTTTATAATGAGGACCGTGTGGCCACCATTGAAATTATAGAACGCAATTTTGACCCCGACGATGTGAAGCTTATGATCACAAATTCAGAAGACGCGCTGCCCACGCTCTCGGGCTGGGAGGAACGGGCAGGCAGCGGCAACGGGGACGATACGGTGCATATCGCAACGCTCAACTTTCATGAGGACGGCGATTACACCTTTGAAATAGAATATGCCGATCTGGCGGGCAACCTTTGTGCGGGCGCGGTATATGCGCCAGGCACCGCCACCCCCACCGCCTTTACAGTAGACCAGACTTTGCCTGTCATTAAGGTAAGCTATGATAATAACAACGTGCAGAATGACAAGTATTTTGCAGAGAGCCGAACGGCGACCATCACGGTCATCGAACGTAACTTTGACGCGGGCCTGGTAGAGTTTACCCAGACGGCGTCGCTGGACGGCGCCCCGATTTCGGTGCCGGCGGCTTCGTGGTCAAACAGCGGAGAGGTACATACGGCCACCATTGCATATACAGCCGACGGTGACTATACATTTGATGTCACCATGATGGACGAAGCGAACAATAAAAGCGCGGATACGGACTATGGCGGCGCGGCGGCTGCAAAAGAATTCACCATTGACACCGCCATTATAAAGCCGGTGATTACAGGCGCGGAGAACGGAAAATCCTATAAAGAAGATGTGATCCCTGTTATCAGCATGGAGGATATCAACTTTGCCCAGGGAGAGATACAGCTGCTGCGTACCCGACGGGAAGAAAAGAACGTTGACGTAACGGCGCAGTTTATCCGTGAAAATGGTTTTGGAGACCATGGCGGAACCGTTACAAACGATACCTTTGAAAAGACCCCGGAGAATGACGGTATTTATACGCTGACGGCGAAAATGACTGACAAAGCGGGGAATGAAGAAAGTGAAAGCATAACTTTTACTGTCAACCGCTTCGGTTCGGTCTATACGCTGAATGATTATTTGATTTCTTTACAAGAAGCCTATGTACAGGAAATAAACGAGAAGCTGGTCATTACAGAATATAACCCCGACCCGCTGGTGGCCGGTTCGCTGAGGGTGCGGGCCACCTGCGACGGAAGCCCGATCGACGATTTGAAATATACCGTCAGCGACGCGGCAAATATTGGCGAGAGCGGATGGTATCAGTATGAGTATACAGTCGACGCCTCTAACTTTTCACGGGACGGCATTTATAAGCTTTCGGTCTCATCGGAGGACGCGGTAGGCAATCATCCTGAAACAGACAATTACGAGGACTGCAACATCATGTTCCGGGTAGATACGACACCGCCCGAGATCACCGCAGTGAGAGGGCTTGAAGAGGCGATCATCAACGTTGAGAACCAGCAGGTGGAATTTGACGTATTTGACGCGATTGGCCTTGAGCAGATATCTGTTTATGTAAACGACAATCTGGTACAAACTTATCAGGAATTTGACGATCTCATCAATTTTACCGGCTCTTTTGCGCTGCAGGAGGGCGCCGGACAGAGGGTGAGGTTTGTCGTAAAGGATCTGGCGGGAAATACGACAGATACCGACGCCAAAGACAGTGCCGGAAATTATGTTTATACACCCGGCTTTACCTTTGAACGTGAGGTCACGGTATCTACAAACGTATTTGTCCGTTGGTATGCAAACAAGACGCTGTTCTGGGGGTCTATCGGAGGCGGAACGGCGGTGACAGGCACTGCGGCCGGCCTTACGGTTTTTCTGCGGAAAATGCGGATACGGAAAAAAATGAAAATGCATTGATACAGAGCAGGCCTCATGGCGTAAAGGGCCTTACGCCATGAGGCACAAATGGATTTGAGAAGGCTAAAAATATTTTGCCGCCGCCGTGACAACGGCCGCAATAAGGCAGAAATAGGACAGGAGCATCAAAGAAATGGACGTATTGTTATTAGCGGGGATGATGACGGAAGTAAAAGACGCCCAAAACGTCGCCTATATTTTGCATGACAACGGCCAGTTTTTGCCTACAGGATATAAAGTACTGAAAAGCCAGGAAAAAAACGGGTTTATCAAATGTACCAAGCTGTTATATAACGGAAAGGTCAAGCTTTTGTATTTTACCTCCGGCTATAAGTCACTGAAAAATATGCTGCCGACATTGGAGGCGGATATGTTTATTTCTATCGTTACCAATTTATTGAGTGTAGTGCTCGGCATCCAAAATAACGGCTTTTTAAGCTGTTCCAATTTAGATTTGGCTTTCGATAAAATTTTTGTCGATCAGAAGACCCTGGCAGTGAACCTGATCTATCTGCCGGTAAATATCCCACAGGGCGATGCGGTGTCTTTTGAAAATGAACTGCGTACCCAGCTTATCAAGATCATCACGTCGACGCCAGCGCTGACAAATGAGAGAATAAAGGGATTTTGCGCACAGCTTTCAGATGGAAACCTTTCTCTGCGAGAACTTTATGAACAGATCTGCGCTGAACAAAAGGGCGCGCGCCCTTCTGCTTATATACAGGGCCCGTCGTCTGCCCGCCCCGCCCAAAGCGGCCAGCCGGAACTGATATTTTCGGCGGTCAACGCGCCGGTACATCTGGCGTTTAAAGTTAGCCGTCCTGAATTTGTTATTGGAAAAAACACGGGTGCTGTGGACGGCGCGGTCACCTTTAATAAAGCGGTGAGCAGGATACACTGTAAGCTCGTCTATCAAAACGGCGCTTATTATATTATGGATATGGGAAGCGCGAACGGGACCTATGTGAATGGCTCACGAATTCCGCCTCAGCAGCTGCAGGCCGTTAAGAACGGAGACGCCGTGCGGTTGGCAAACAGCGATTTTTTAATTCAAATTTAGGAGGGCGGTCATTATGGGCAAACCAACAGTGATTTTAGCGGATATGGATGAGCAGTATCTCGCGCCTTTAGAGATCAAATTTCTGGAGGAGTTGGGTGACGCCATCGAGTTGGAAGTGATTACCGACCCTGCTTATTTCAGAGAATATTTTTCGCAGCCCCAAAATGCGGACGTGTTGGTAGTGGATGAAAAGCTGTATACAAGAGATCTGCAAAAGCATAATATTTCAAATGTTTTTGTGATGACGGAACAGATGGACGAGGGCAGCACAGACGACCTCAGCATTACGAAAATATTCAAATACACCAGTATTAAAGAGATATACAGCCAGATCGTATCTGTGGATTCAGGAGGGTTGAAAGCCGAGACGCAAAAGTTCAAAGAGACGATAGTGGTGCTGGTGTATTCACCTACGGG
>JAUNTE010000241.1 GCA_030538855.1 Oscillospiraceae bacterium | reverse complement strand
ACCTGCTCGGCGCTTTGGTTGATCTGTGAAAGCGTCTCATTCAAATTATCGACCAACTGGCGGATAGACATCTGCACCGGACGGAAATCGCCCTCAAAATCCTCCGCATGTTTTACATCACAGTTTCCCTGTGCCAGCTGCGCCATCATACCGCTGATGGAATCCATATAGTAAGCGATCTTTTTCACCATCTCACGCATACTGGCGGCCAAATTGCCCAACTCGTCTTTCGACTGATACTGGATATCCACCTTCAGTTCGCCTTTGGCCATCTTTTCAGCGGCATTCTCCAGCTCCTGCACCGGGCGGCTGATGCCCCTGGTGATATATACACCGAAGAAGACGCTGATGGCAACGCTGGCAATGCCCAAAATCGTCAGGATAAGCAGCGCCGTATTCTGTGCGCTGTTCAGCGAGATCACCATCGTCGTGGCGGTGCTGTTGGCCGTTGTGATCAGACTGTCCAGCTCTGTATTGATCTTTTCAATAATAGGGACGTTGTTCGCGTCCATATAGGCCGCAGCTTCGGCGTTTTTATTCTGTCCCGCCAACTCCAGCACATGCTCGCGCATCGGCGTAATTTGCTCTATATAATCCTCTATCCGGTCAATAATGGCTTGATCGCCCAGAAAAGCCTCCCGGACAGCAGGAAGCAGTGCCTGAATATCCGTTCCCGCCTGCGTAGCCTGGTTGATAGCATCCTGGGTAATGCTCTCGCTGTCATAAGACATAGAGCGGAAAATGAACTTTTGCTGGCGCTCAAACGCCGCCTTCATCTCCATTGCGTTCATCTGCACCTCATAGGGGTGCTGGACAAAGTTTTCTATCTGATCGCCTATGCTCATCAGGTTGACAATGCTGACCGCCATACTGATGATCAGCAGCGATAAGACCACGGCGAAGACGACCAACAATTTTTTACCTATCTTCAGGTTTCGCATAAGTATGTCTCCTTTTTTCTTTACTTTGTGCTTTTTGAGCGGTCAACACGATACGGACAACGCGGACAGCACACTTTCACCCAGCAGCCTGGCCGCATTGGTACACAAAATGATCTTTTCTGTATCGTCCTTCACTTCTTTTATGGCAGCCACGCCCGTCAGACATTCGTTTTTGACGGCGCCGCCCGCCTGCGGCGGCTCGGCGATCTGCTCTTTCTCAATGTAAGTCACTTCATCCACGCCGTCTACAATCAGCCCGACACTGTGGCTGAAAACCGTGGTAATGATGATGCAGGTGCGGTCGGTGTACGCCGCCTCGGCCCTGCGCAGGCGCAGCCGCACGTCCATCAGCGGGATGACGCTGCCCCGCAGACAGATCACGCCTTTTATGTATACCGGATAATCAGGCATATGGATAATATCCTGTACCCCGACGATCTGTATCACCTCAGATACCGGAATACCAAACAGCTGCCCGTCCGTCCAAAAAGTGAGATATTTCCCTTCTTGTTCCGTGCTGAGGACGGAGCGCTGTTCTTTCAGCTTTTTTTCCATCGTTTCACCTCCTCAAACACAAAACTCTTCTTCACAAACCTATTGATCTGCGCTTTTTTAAATCAGTAAAAAAGTTTTTATCAATAGTACAAAACCATTTTTCATTATTGTGAAATCTCTACAAAATTTTACCCCTTCCTCCCTTAATAGTCTACATTATTTTTACAATTTGTTGAAAAGATACTATTTTTATTTGTTTTTTCTTGGTACCAAGATATTTCCAGTCAAAGATGTTTCTTTAAAGTGCAACAACTACGTCTATCCTATCGTACAGGTAAAGGGCCTATCATATATCCGGCTTTTTCACTTTTTATAAACCCGGCGCTTTTGTGTTTTATTTCTGTCCGGCCCGCCTAAAATAAAAGCTGCCGTCCCCTCCTGTTTTCTCCTTCTGTTTTTAAAGAAAACATTGCGCCGTCCGGTAAACCTGTGATACAATAACCGACAATGTAAAGAGAGGATGTCTGAGTTGTTTAAAAAATTGCGCGGCGCGTTTTTATTTGAAAAAAACTTTTTGTTTACAGTGGTGTCCATCGCGCTGCCCATCGCCCTGCAAAACATCATCAGCTTCGGGGTAAATCTGATGGATTCCGTCATGCTGGGCCAGCTGGGCGACGTTGCCATCACGGCGGCAAATTTGGGCGGGCAGCCGTTTTTTCTGCTCACCATGTTCGGGTTTGGCCTTGCCAGCGGCGGCAGCGTACTGATTGCACAGTATTGGGGCAAAGGGGATATTGGGCGCATCCGCCGGGTGATGGCCATGAGCCTTCAGTCGGTTTTCGTCGTGTCCCTTCTTTTCACCCTCGCCAGCCTGCTGTTTCCCTATCAGCTGATGCGCCTGTTCACCCCGGACGAGGCCGTTATCAAGGCCAGCGTTGAATATTTAAGCACCCTTGCGTTCAGCTATCTTTTTTACAGCCTTTCAAACTGTTACCTCATGTGCCTGCGCGCGGTAGAGCGTGTGCGCATCTCTACCCTGATCTATGGCGTCTCTTTTTTCGTCAACGTCTTTTTCAACTGGTGTTTTATCTTTGGCAAATGCGGCGCGCCCGCTTTGGGGGTACGCGGCGCGGCGATCGGCACCATTCTTGCCCGTATGAGCGAATGCGCCCTTTCACTGCTTTATATGTATATGCGTGAGAACCGCGCCGGGTTCCGTCTGCGGCATCTGCTGCGCCGGTGGGACGGCGCGCTGCTGCGCGACTTTTTAAAACACAGCCTGCCGGTGGTGGGCAACGAGCTGCTGTGGGGCCTCGGTACGGTGCTGATGACCATGATCATCAGCAATCTGGGCGACGTTTTTGTCACTGCCAACAGCATCGCTAACGTCGTCAACCAGGTCACCAGCGTGGCCGCTTTCGGGGTGGCAAACGCCGCGGCGGTGCTTACCGGCAAAGCGGTGGGCGCGGGCCGCCCGCAGACGGCCCGTAAAACGGCCAATACACTGCTGCTTTTTTCTTTGATTGTGGGGCTGTGCGGCGGGCTGCTGCTTTTTGTGCTGCGCGGGCCCATCCTCACCATTTACGCCATTACCCCCGCCGCGCGCGCCCTGACGCTGGACATCATGACGGTGCTGGCGGTCCTTCAGCCCATTCTGGCGCTTGAGCTCAACTGCATTGTGGGGGTACTGCGGGGCGGCGGCGATACCCGCACCGCCTTTTTTATCGATTGCGGCTGCCTGTGGCTTATCAGCCTGCCGCTGGGCCTTTTGGGCGGCTATGTGCTTGGCCTGGCGCCCGCGGCCATCTATCTGCTGATGCGTGTGGATACGGTTTTAAAAACCGGCCTCGGGCTCTGGCGTATCCGCAGCGGCCGGTGGATCAAAAACATCACGCGGTAACGCGGCGGCCATTGCCGCCGGAACCGGGCCTCATAAAACAGCATATGTAAACAAGTGAAGCCGCCGGCCCTGTTCTTCGCAGGGCCGGCGGCTTTTATGTACGCAAAGTTGGCGCGCGTTTTTTGAGCTGAGAAGAGCCCATGTGATAACCGGGCGCCGCGTTTTCTTTGCCGGGCGGCAGGCCCGGCAGATGCAGCCGGGTAAAGCTTTTTCAATAACAGCGTTGCCGTAAGGCTTGGCCGTACATAACCCGTTTTGTGCTGTTTACAGCAAAAGCCGGCTTCCTCAGCCGTCAGGCCGCGAAAAATATAC
>JAUNTE010000240.1 GCA_030538855.1 Oscillospiraceae bacterium | reverse complement strand
TTCCGCTTGGAGGAAATCTCCGGCAGAAAGGATATTGCTGTTTTAACAGCGGGCCAGGATACGTAATGCAGATAAAAAATATTTCAGCGCGTCTTGAGACGCCTGCCGGTAACAGGCCCTTATAGGGCCTGCGCATACCTTTGGCTTAACGGGAGGTTTTGACTTATTCTTGTGGGCCGGGCCCTTGCAGATAGGCCGCGGCAAGATCTTTTTGCCCGGTCAAGCCCGCCAAAGTCAACAGATAAACAGCGTCGCCGTTTTCAATAAATTTTTTTTGCGCAAGCTGCGCGCTGGCAAGGTCAGGCAGATAAACTTCAAGTTGAAAAACCGGCGGCCCGGCTTTATCGACGATACGGCAGCGCACCAGATAACCATGCTCCTCCGCTTTTATTTCGGACTGATTATGAAGAGATTGGCGGGAGAGGCGCTCGAGATGCAGTACGGCTGAAAGCGCCGTTTCGCGCACAGAGACAGGGACGTCGGTTGCCAGCATTTCAGAGAGATTGACCCCGCTGGGCGTGATATGGTAAAGCTCGTCTTGCTGCTGGATATGCCCCTGACGGCACAGCGCCTGCAAAGCATGGGCAAGCTCAAAACAGTTGACCAGTTCCTTTCCGGCCAGCGCCTCTTCAAGCTGCCCCTGAGAGAGGGGCCGGCCGACGCTGGCGAGCAGATAACACAAAAGGATCTTGATTTCAGTTTCACTTGTAAGGCCCCCCGGTTTTACGCCGGCGGAAAAGGCGGTTTGGGACATAGAGAAGCTCCTTTAAAAAAGGTTTGAAATACAGCGGCAGTTTTCTTATTTAGTTTAATGCTGAAAACTTAAAATGTAAAGAGCTAAAATACAGTGAAGATCTGTTTGGCCGCGTTTTCAGGGGAATAGTTCCACCGGGTCAAGTGCCCCTGCGTGATAAAATAAGGAAGAGAACCAGGGGCGGCCGCTTTTTCTAAGGCATTGAGGATCACAAGCTTTACTTTCATTTTTTCGGGCAGGATGCTTTTGATATAGACGCTGACGGTTTGGCCGGGATAAACGCCGTCGGTGGGCTCGGCCAGCCCTGTCAGATTAGGCTGCAGCTCAACAAATACCCCATAAGATTCTACGCTGCGGACAATGCCCAGCACCGTTTCTCCGGTACGGTAACAGTCCGCGTTTTCCTGCCAGCTGCCCAGCAGCTCTTTTAAGCTTAATACAAACCGGCCCTGCGTGTCGCGCTGCCGCAAAACGCAGTAGAGCGTCTGCCCCAGATGCAGCCTGTCGGCGGGAGAAGAGATGCGGGAGACGGACATGCAATCGATGGGAAGAAGGGCGCTGATACCGCAGCCGATATCGCAAAAGGCGCCGAAGGGTTCTAAACTGGTGACAAGGCAGGAGAAGACGTCGCCGGGAGACAGGGCATCGAGATATTCCTGCCGGCATTTGATTTGCGCCTCTCTGCGCGATAGCAGGCAGACAGGGTCAGCCTGGTCAGAGAGGTGCGTTACGGTAAAAGCGCAGGGGCGGCCCACTCTTGTCAGGAGGGCGATGTCACGCACCGTCCCTTCCCGGACGCCGAGGGCGCATTCTTCATATGGAATGACGCCGCGGCAGCAGCCAAGATCAAAAATAAGCTGTTTCTGCGCGTCAAAGGCGACAGCGCAGCTTTCTAAAACAGCGCCGGTACGGCGCGCGTATTCAAGCTGTGAAAAGGTATAAGGCCCTTTCAAGCTGTTTTGCCCTTCGGGAAAAAACTGCATGGTGCGGCACCACTCTTTCGTTTGCAAATTCATGATAGAAATATATGCGCCGGTTTTTAATAATATTTGCGAAAGGCTGCGGGATGTTATATAATAACAGCGTTGACGAAGAGGGGGAGCTGAAAAATGGATATCCAGGTAGGGGACATGATATTGGTCAAAAAGCCGCATCCTTGCGGAAGTAAGCAGTTTTCAGTTCTGCGCGTCGGCATGGATTTTAAAATTCGATGTTTGGGTTGCGGACATGAAATTATGCTGCCCCGCGCAAAAATTGAAAAGAATATCAAAAAGGTGCTGCCGCGTGAATGAACCCGGCGCAGGTACAATACAAAAGTGGGAGGGGGAGAGCCGTGATACCCAGCCAGCTGCAAGCTGTGAAAGACAGATATGAAGAAATGAACGTCGCGCTGCAGATGCCCGAAACCGTGACCGACGCGACGCGTTACCGTGACTTGATGAGAGAATATAAAAATTTAACGCCGATCGTAGAAAAATATGATGAGTACCGGCAAACGGAACAGGATTTTGAAGAGGCGAAAGAACTGCTGGAGCAGGGCGGCCTTGAGCCGGATTTTAAAGAAATGGTGCAGGAGGAATATGAGCGCCACAAACAGCGGCTTGCGCTGCTGGAAGAGGAATTGCAGATATTGCTGCTGCCCAAAGATGAAAACGATGAACGCAGCGTAATTATGGAGATACGCGCCGGCACCGGCGGAGAAGAGGCGGCGCTGTTCGGCTATAATATTTACCGTATGTACACCATGTATGCAGAAAAACGCGGATGGAAAACGGAGCTTTTGAGCGTCAACGAAACAGAGCTGGGCGGTTTTAAAGAGGCTGAATTTTCTATTGAGGGCGAAGGGGTATACAGCCGCCTGAAATTTGAGAGCGGCGCGCACCGGGTACAGCGGGTGCCGGATACCGAAAGCCAGGGCCGGATACAGACCTCGGCAGTCACGGTGGCGGTGATGCCGGAGGCCCAAGAGGTGGAGATAGAGCTGAACCCCAACGATTTAAAAATCGATACCTTTCGTTCCAGCGGGGCGGGGGGCCAGCATATCAATAAAACCTCATCTGCAATCAGGGTGACCCATCTGCCGACAGGGATGGTAGTGGAATGTCAGGATGAGCGCAGCCAGTATAAAAATAAAGACAAAGCCCTGATGGTGCTGCGCAGCCGTCTGTATGACCAAAAGCTGCGCCAGCAGAATGAACAGCTGGCTGAAAAACGCCGTGGTATGGTTGGATCGGGCGACCGCAGCGAGCGCATCCGCACTTATAATTATCCGCAGGGAAGGATAACGGATCATCGGATAAATTTGACCTTGTATAAACTTGATTCGATTTTGGACGGCGATTTAGATGAGCTTTTGGACGCGCTGATTACCGCGGAGCAGGCGGAAAAGCTGAAGGAAGCCGCCTTGTGATAAAAAGGACGATGACAGAGATGGAATGGGATACACAGCTGTGCGAGGCGGACGGGCGGGGAATTGAAAAAGCCGCAAAGCTTTTGCAGCAGGGCGAAGTGGTGGGCCTGCCGACAGAAACCGTATACGGGTTGGCCGCGAACGCTTATTCAGACGCCGCAGTGGCAAAAATATTCAAAGCAAAGGGCCGTCCACAGGATAATCCCCTGATTGTGCATATCGCGTCTCTGCAAAGGCTCTCCGGCGTTGCACGTGATATTCCGCCGGCGGCTTACAGCCTTGCAGAAGCTTTTTGGCCGGGGCCGCTCACCATGATCCTGCCAAAAGGAGAAAAAATCGCCCCCAGCGTCAGCGCGGGCTTGGATACCGTCGCGGTAAGGATGCCTTCTCACCCCGTTGCCAAAAGGGTGATAGAAGCCTGCGGCCTTCCGTTGGCCGCGCCCTCCGCCAATTTATCCGGCGCGCCCAGCCCCACGCAGGCGGCTTATGTGCTGGCGGATATGAAAGGGA
>JAUNTE010000239.1 GCA_030538855.1 Oscillospiraceae bacterium | reverse complement strand
AGGCCTCGGGCAGAGCGCCGCGGATTTGAGAGGCCACATGGCGGCCACAGCCTGATTGACCCAGAAAGCGGGATCATATTCCATATCCTGCTGATACGAACCCAGCACCATATAACGATCCCCGCGCACGGGCAGAGGCGGCACACAGACCGCTTTGCCCGCTGACCGCGCGTAGAGCGCGTCGCGCTCCCGGCAGGCCGCGTCCACTGTCTGGAACAGCAGCATTTCGCGCGGAATCAGCGCCAGACACCAGATGGCGAAAAAGACCCGCGCCACGCAGGCAAGGGTGAGTGAGGCGCACGCGTTTTCCTTTTGGGAACGGAGCATCTGCAGGGCCTGCCGCGCCGCGATCAGCGCCCCGGCCAGCAGGAACACCGCAATCATGGTATAGGCGCGCTGAGGCGGTCTGGGCGCGAAAAGATACGCGCCCTGGCCCAGCACTGCCGTCGCCAGACAAATCCAGGTCAGCACGGGCACGCGCCGCCTTGGGGCGCTGCCCCGGCGGCACAGCGTGTATACACTCCAGCCCAAAATCAGGTAAGGCAGCCAGAACAGACCCTGAACCTGAGGCTGGTGCAGGAGAAAGGCGGTAATTTTATCTGTGAGCCCAAGCTGAAGGAATTCCGGCGTACGCAAAAGCATGCGGTGGGCATTGCCCGGCGCAAGAAAAACGATCAGACAGCCAAGGCAGATGCCCGCCGCCCCGGCTACGTATAACGTCAGACTTCCTCTGGCGCGAGATCCTTCCTTCCGGCCGCGCCAGCAAAAATAGCCACAGGCCGCCACGGCGAGCATCGCGCAGAGAATGGGGGTCAAAAATTCAATGCAGCCCACAAAAAGGCCCAGCAGGAAAAAAGCCACAATCCATACGGGACTATGTGGCGCATTCCACGAAGGTTCCTCCAGACGAAAGCGGTAGGGCAGCAGAAAAACCAGAGCGCCGAGCAGACTCGCGGCATAGCCGAGACCTGTACGCCAGAAATATATATCCCCGAAACTGGGCAGGGCCACGGCCAGCATTCCAAGAGTGAGCAACAGGCGGGAGGCTGTGATATCCTCTTTCCAAGACACTCCGTAGACATGGATCAGAAGGCAGAAGGCCGCGCCGAGGATCAGGAGCGGCGTCACCGCGACATATACCCAGTCAGGCGCGGCGAGAATAGAGCCGAAAACCAGATAAATGCCGACGCGGCCATCCCAACTGCCGTACATCTGCAGCGGACGGCGCAATACGTCCATCGCGGAGGCGGGAGGCTGTGACCGGACGGGAGCGCCCGCCATAATCTCCGCAAAAGGCTGCTCAATGCCTCTGGAAAAGAAATAATCATCGGAAATATACGGCGTATGCGCGCAGAACCAGGCCAGCACGACATATGACAACAACACGGCGATTCCAAGCGACCATGGCCGACTCCTGTTGTCATGCGTCTTTATCGTATGTTGCGGTCCACCCACTCCGACTCCAGATGACTGTTAGAATATAAATCTACATTTGTAAATATATTCATAAACATATCTATACAATAAATATTCAGTTATAAAAACGCATATCATATTTCTTCTTTTAAGAAAAGAAATTCAAACGGATAATACTTGCGCTCTGGCTGTACTAAAAAATACGGACTTTTCTCTTCATAAAAACCATGCAGCTCAGCCTTCCCCCGACCTACGGCCCTGCCGTTCTCATCTTTTTCCCAGCGCAAGGAAGCCTCGGTTCGCGCATAGAGCAAGGGGATCAGCCAGCGCCCTAACCCCTCGGTTTTCAAACGGTCGTAAACCCATCCCGCGACGGGATCAGGAAACCAGCTCAAAAGTGCGGGCTTCCCATAATAGTAAATTACCGCTGTTGCTGGCTGGTCTTTTCCTGGTCCCGCCGTCAAGGCAATCTCCATTCCCACGTCACGCCGTTGTTGCCAGCGCAACAGATTACTATCCACCATTACGCTGGGATGTGGATCCCCCCACTGCCTGACAGTCGCCGTGAAGGCATAACCGGCCATCGGCATGGCGACATAATGACGCGCTGCAAATGGACAAATTCTGACGGACCGCAGTTTATAGTGCGCGGCAACCACTCTGTTCACCCAAAAAGCAGGGTTATAGCCGATATCTTGCAAATGCGAACCCAGAACCATATGACGGTCGGCTTTGACAGAAAATCGCGGCACACAGACATCTTTTCCTGCGTTGTCTACAAATACCGCCTCTCTCTCCTGATGCTCTGCATGCACAGTACTAAATTTTATTATTTCCGATGGAACGGAAATGAGGCAGTACAGAATAAAAAAAATCTGCATGGCACGCAAAAGAAGATTCGTGCCAGCTGCGGCTTGTGCGCGAACGGCAAAAAATAGTGTATAGCTCGCCAAAATCAGCTGTACTGCAATAGTAGCATAGGCCCTGGGGGGTGGTGTAGGGGAAAAAAGATATGCGCCCTGAGCCAGCAGTGCGGCAACACCCCAGAAATACACAGATGCCGGAACAAAACGCCACGCCGACCTGCCGTATCGCCGCCACAGCATCCAGCCCCCCCACAAAAGCAGCGCATACGGCACAACCAGCATGGCCAGCGCTTCCGGCTGACGCATAATGAACGAAAAGACCTTTTCGCCGAATGTACTGTGCAGATATATGGCGGTCTGTTCCGAATAAGTGGCCTCAATCAATATTCTCTTGGCGTTTCCGGGGCAGGCTATGGTCAGAATACCACCAAGAATAATACCGGTAGCTCCCCACGCGAGAAATCGCGGCCAAGTCCGCATACCTTTTTTCTGTCGAAAATAAACATACAAAAGTGTACCAACCGCCATGACTGGGCAGACTGCCGCTGTGCTGTAATCCTGCATGGCGGTGAACAGGCCGAATAAACCGAACAAAAAGGAAAACAAGCTCGTCGAGGCTGTTGATTCTGTGAATAGCCTCAAACCAGAATGTTGAACATCTTCGGAAGGTGCCGCGGCACTGAAGTTTTTGCGCTTTTCCCCAAAACAAGCGGGCGTGTCCAGTGCCATGCGGTAAGGCAGCAGAAAGGCGGCCTGGCAAAGCAGGGTATTGGCCCCTCCCACGCATATCCAAAAAAAAGCGGAACCAAACGACGGCAAGCCGACCCAGAGCAGGGCGGCAAGTGTCAGAACACGGACGCCTGTCAAGTTCTCCCGCCAGCGTGTGCCGAATACACAGATATGCAGAACGAAAATATAGACTAAAAACAACAGGGTAGCCCAAACGGCATATACGGCATGTGGGATATACAGGAAAAGAGTCATCAACATATTTCCTGTAAATCTGCCATCCCAAGATTCATACATCTGAACTGAACGCGTCCAAATATCTGAAAAGACAAGCGGTTGCGTTACCCGAACGGGATTGCCCGCCATAATTTCTGAATAAAGCTGGTCCGTACCCAATGAAAAGATATAATTATCTGAAATCGGCGGCATCATAAAGACAAAATAAAAGAAGAGACCGCCGCAAAAAATAAATACAGGAAAAATCGTCCTGCAACCACGCATTCTACTATCTTCCATTACCACTATCATTCGTTATAAAAATTGTAAGAACAGAGAAATACCACGTCATCGCAGCCGTCTTGAAAGCCATTTTTAAAATCTGACGACTTTACCGCGCGGCCGTTCGCTTCCTCACCGGCAGCAGTCCGCCCAGCTCCACGCCGCGCGGGCTTATTG